>JANNQE010000306.1:0-24707 GCA_031441625.1 Planctomycetia bacterium | reverse complement strand
CTGCTTCGCCTCCCGCAAGCTGAAGGAGGGGCACGACCCGATCACCGTGGCCGCCCTGCTCGGGCACAAGGACGGGACCATGCTGTGCCGCCACTACGAGGGCATCTCCACCGACGGCGACCACCTGCGGGCGGCGGTCGGTGGGTCGGCGGGGGCGGGCGACCCGTCGGGCGAGTGAGCGACGCACACCCGCCCGGAACCCTTCTTCGTGTGACCCCGAACGGGGTCAGTCGGCGGGGTCTCGGACACCTCGACGACTGCCCCCGACCTGAGATGCGCGGCTACTCCGGATCGACCGTGCCGATGACCTCCCCAGCGTCGTCGAACACCACGATGGTGTTCTTCGCCGCGAGCGGCGGCACACGGGGGACGAACTTCATCTGCTTCGGGTCGAACACCGTCGCCTCCACCGGCCGCTTGCACCACGCCGCCACCCGCTTGCCGTCCGGGGAGGGGAACAGGGTGACCGACGTGTACTCCCCCTCGGCGTAGATGACTTTCCACTTCTTCTTCTCCGGCACCTGCACTTCCAGGCTCACGAGCGTACGTGCGGCCTCTTGCTCCCCCTCCGTCCGGCCGAACACCGTCAGGTACAGGTCGCCGCCCGCCAGGTGGTGGTGCTGCGCCGGACGGTGGAGGGCGTCCCACGTTGGATCCACCCCCGGAGAACAGGGCCTTGCGTTTCGCGGTGTCGATGGTGAACTGGACTGGAGTTCACACTGTGTTGGGTTCGCCGTCAGTCCGTGCCGGTGGGCATGCCCAGGAGTTGGGAGGGTCGAACCGATGGCCGCCCTCCCGCTCGGACGGCATCGGTCGTGCGGCTCGGACTGCCCGTCCGGTCGTCCACCGGAAACCGCACCGGCCCTGGAAACGCCGTACCTCCCAGAGTCACGGCCGTTTCGGGACCAGGCGACACAGGATGAACTCCAGAGGTACGGGCTGTTGACACCGCCGTGGCGGTCGGCTCTCATGTGTTCACGAGGTGAACGCATGACCCCCACCCCGCCGCCCAAGCTGCTCGACCGCCTGCGGCACGCCTGCCGGGTACGGCACTACTCCATCCGCACCGAAGACGCCTACCACGACTGGGCCAGGCGGTTCATCCTGTTCCACAACAAACGCCACCCGAACGAGATGGCCGAGGCGGAAGTGAACGCCTTCCTCACCCACCTGGCCGTGGACGGGAACGTGGCCGCATCCACCCAGAATCAGGCCCTCGCCGCCCTGCTCTTCCTGTATCAGGCGGTGCTGGAAGCCGACCCCGGCCGCATTGAAGGGGTGATCCGGGCGAACCGCCCGCGCCGCCTGCCGGTGGTCCTCACCAAGCCCGAAGTGTGGCGAGTGCTGGACGAGTTGCCCGGCACCTACCAGTTGATCGGCCAACTCCTGTACGGCAGCGGGCTGCGGCTGTTGGAGTGCCTGCGGCTGCGGGTGAAGGACGTGGACTTCGCCCGCAACGAGATCGTGGTGCGGGAGGGCAAGGGGAACAAAGACCGCCGCACCATGCTGCCCGTGTCGCTCCGGCCGGCACTCACCGCCCACCTGGGGCGGGTCCGCGAGCGGCACGAGGCGGACACCGCCGCCGGGTACGGACAGGTCTATTTGCCGCACGCCCTGGCGGAGAAATTCCCGCACGCGGCGGGGGAATTTCGCTGGCAGTACGTGTTCCCGTCGGCGAAACTGTCGATCGACCCGCGGAGCAGGGTGAAGCGGCGGCATCACGCGCACGAGTCGGCGGTCAGCCGGGCGATCACGGCGGCGGTGCGGGCGACCGGGATGACCAAGCGGGCGACCAGCCACAGCTTCCGACACAGCTTCGCCACGCACTTGTTGGAAGGTGGGTACGACATCCGCACGGTGCAGGAGTTGCTGGGGCACTCGGACGTGTCCACCACGATGATCTACACGCACGTGCTGGGCAAGGGCGGGCACGGCGTCACCAGCCCGCTCGACGCGGGGTGAACGGCTGGCGAGAACGAGTGTTCGCGGGAGCAGCGGCGCAATCCTAAAAAATAGACTTGCGAACGTTCAACCACTCGGCTACACTCCGCGTGGCGGTGAGGCGAAGCGCTCACCGCCACGCGGAGTGTAGGCGGGCGGTTGCAGCCAACACCCGGCGCAACCTAATAACAGGTTCGGCGGCAGGAGGGGACAGCGATGACCGGTACACCCGACGCTTCAGCACGTCGCCCTGGTCCCATCAGTCTGGGTGCCGGGGCCCTGCTCCTCACGGTAGCCGCCGTCAAGGTCGCCCTCTGGTATTGCGCCATCTCGTCGGGTGCCGCGTCCACCTCGGCGATGACGGGGTGGGAGTGGTTCTGGGTCGGGTTTTATCATGTGGCGGTTGTCGCGAGCATAGCTGGCCTCATCGGCATGCTCCGTGCTCGCTCGCGGGTAAAGGACGCCTGACTCGCACTGTAGCGGACGCAGCCTGCCGCAATGCCTCACCGTGAGGTCAAGGTCTGCTGAGTTGTTCCGTTCGGGCACAAAGAGGACGCGGCGATGAGCGAACAGCCTAGGGCACCCGTGCCGTGGTCCGTACCGGCGTTGATGATCTCCGCGATTGGCAGCGTGCTGCTCGGACTGTCTGCTGGGGCGAAGATGGACGAACTCGTCCGCCCGACGCTCGGCGACAGTGGCGCGGGCGTGGTCGGATTATTGACCGTCGCTTCGGTCGCCGTCCTCGTCGGCGCGTTGGTGTATCGCGGAATGACACGCAAGGGGTAGCCAGACGCCGAACCAGTCGTTGCAGTGGACGGCCCGCAAAGCCGGGCCGCCACTGAACTCGGTCGTTCGGCCTCGGCAACGCCCCTGGCGCTCGGTCTGCGCGCCGGGAACGTGGTTTTCCCCCTCCCGCAGACCACTGAAGGAGTTTGCGATGATGGCGACACGGAAACTGCTGGCGGCGATGGCGCTGGGCCTGCTCCTGGGCGTTCCGGGACTGGCGAAGGCACAGTTCAACATCACCACGATCGACGTGCCCGGCTCGACCTCGACCGCAGCCAACGGGAACAGCACGAACGCGATCGTGGGCGAGTTCGATGATGCGGACGGCGACACCCACGGCTTCGTTCTGACCAAGGACGGCTTCACCCAGATCGACGTGCCCGGCGCGTGGCTCACCAGCGCCAACGGGGTCAACGCGAACGGCGATATCGTCGGAACCTACCGCAACGACCTGGTCAACACCGCGCGCAGGCACGGCTACATCTTGAGCGAGGGCGTCTTCACCACGCTCGACGCGCCCGGCTCGGTCCGCACCACGGCCTTCTTCGTTAACGCCAAGGGACAGGTCGCCGGAGTCTACCGGGATGCCGACAACGTCTCCCACGGCTTCCTCTGGACCAAGGGCGTCTTCACCACGATCGACGTGCCCGGCTCGACCTCGACCTCGGTCATCGGCATTAACGATGTCGGCGAGGTCGCGGGACTCTACGTGGATGGCGATGGCTTCCACGGCTTCGTCCGGAGCAAAAAGGGCGTCTTCACCACGTTCGACGCGCCCGACGCCGACGACTTCACCGTGTCCCAGGGGATCAACAACGCCGGCGACATTGTCGGACTGTACGTGGATATCGACGGCATCTCCCACGGCTTCATCTTGTCCAAGGGAGTCTACACGACCATCGACGTGCCCGGCGCGTACTGGACCGAGGTTTACTCGATCAACGCGCAAGGCCAAATCGTCGGAGCTTATGAAGATGCAGACGGCGTCCACGGCTTCGTTGGCACGCCTCACCCCTAATCCCTGTCGGAAGACCGCATCGTCAACTCGACGACGGACTTTCTCGAGACCAACAGAACACAGCGGCTGGTGAGTCCCAACCGCGAAGAAGGACACTCACCGGCCCAGGCCTCGCCCCGGCGACGGTGGCGAGGCGGTTGGGCGTGCGAACGTGGTTCGAGGTGGTTGCGACTTCGCGGTGCGTGCCTGAACAAGGATTCAGTTGTGCAGGTGGTTCGTGCACTCGGCAGCTTGCACGGGCCGCCCCAGGAACGTTAGGTGAGCCTCAGTGATTCGTGTTGCTGACGTTGCGTTGCGGGGGTTGGCTCGGCGCAGACCCTCTCCCGCGACCGTCCGAACACCCAGTTCGGCAGCCCCCCGCTCCCATTGCCAAAGACCGCCGGACCGCTCACGCCCCCACCGCGGCGTCCTCCGACGGCCCCTCGATCTTCCTCACCTCGTACCCCAACTCCTTCGCCCGGCGGCGGAAGTTCGCCTCCTGACGCTGTCGATGCTCGTCCACGAACTCCTCCTCACTCCGTTTCACGTACGCCCACCCGTACCGCAACACCCCGTACACGATGCGGGCCAACTTGTGCGCCGTCGCCGTGATCGCCTTCGGCGCCCCCAGCCGACTCCGCTGCCGCCGCAAGAACCCGCCCACCCCGCTCGCACTCCGCATCAGACTCCACGCGGCCAAGCGAAGGGCGTGGCGGGCGACGGCCGGCACGAGCGGTTCAAATCGACCCACTTCTACGACGGCCCGTACCACCGCGATCAGTAGGGCCTGACCGAGAAGGACGTGAACAAGTGAGGCGGTAAGCCCGACCGTCAGGCGAGGACGGCGTTCACCACATGCCCGTGAACGTCGGTCAGGCGGCGGTCGATGCCGTTGTGCAGGACGGTCAGCTTGGTGTGGTCGATGCCGAGCTGGTGCAGGGCGGTGGCGTACAGGTCGTACACGTCCGTCTTGTCGGTCGCGGCCAGGTGGGAGAGGTCGTCGCTCTCTCCGTGCGCGGTGCCGCCCTTCACCCCCGCCCCGGCCAGCCACGTCACCGACGTGCCGCCGTTGTGGTCCCGCCCGTCGCCGTTCTGCGTCACCGGCATCCGCCCGAACTCGGTGGTGAAGATGACGAGCGTGTCGTCGGCCAGCCCCGTCCGCTTCAGGTCGGCCAGGAGTGCCGCGACGGGTTGATCCACTTGCTTGGCGACGGGCGGCAGTTCCTTCGGAATGCTGCCGTGGTTGTCCCAGTTGTCCTTCGGCCCGCCGGCCCCGCTCCACACCTGCACGAACCGTACCCCCTTCGCCAGCATCCGCCGGGCGAGCAGGCAGTTGCGGGCGAACCCGCCGTCGGCCCCTTTGCGGTCGGTGCCGTAGGCGGCGTGCGTCTCTTTCGTTTCTTTTGTCAGGTCGAACACCTCCGGCGCGGCGAGCTGCATCTTCGCGGCCAGCTCGTAGCTCTCCACTCTCGCTGACAGCCGGCTGTCACCGGGCCGGTCGGCGGCGTACTTGCGGTTCATCTGTTGGAGCAGATCCAGCCCGTTGGCGGACGCGGCCGGGGTGACGAACTTGGCGTCCTTCGGCGGGGCGAGGTCCGGGATCGGCGACGGGGCAGAGGGGTTGACGACGGTGCCGGCGTGCTGGGCCGGCAGGAAGCCGGGGGAGAAGTTGCCGTTCCCGTTGTACGGCAACCCGCGGGGGTCGGGCAGCACCACGAACGCGGGCAGGTCGTCGGCCAGCCGGCCGAGGGCGTACCCCACCCACGCGCCGGCGGCGGGGAACCCCGGGGTGAGGAAGCCGGTGGTTTGCAGGTACGCGGCGGGGCCGTGGACGCTCGATTTCGACGCCAGGGCCATCAGGAATGCCAGGTCGTCCACGTGCTCGGCCAGGTGCGGGAACACGTCCGTCACCCACCGCCCGCATTTGCCGTGCTGCTTCCACGCGAACGGCGACTTCATCACCGGGCCGGGCGTGCCGGTGGCGGTCGCCTTCAGCCCGATGTCCACCACCTTGCCGTGCTGCTTGATCAACTCCGGCTTGTAGTCGAACGTGTCCATCTGGCTCATGCCGCCGTTCAGGAACACTTGCACCACCCGCTTCGCCCTCGCCTTGTGGTGCAGCCCGCCGTTCAACTTCGGGTCCGGCTTGGCCGTGTCGGCGTGCGCGAGCAAGTGCGACAGGGCCAGCCCGCCGAACCCTGTAGCAAAGAACTGACGGCGGGAGTGCATGCGATGGCTCTGAGGGTGAACGACACAATGCGGACAGGGACAGCGACTGGTCAACTCTCGGCCTCAAATGCCGCAGCGGCTTGCAACACGGCACGGACAAAATCATCCGTCACACCGCCGACCATCGTGAAATACACCAGAACACCACCACCCAGGGCGCGAAGTATGAGCCGGTCCTCGAACTCATCACACTTCACGACCTGAACGGACGCCCCGCAGAAAGACCCGATCATCAACTCGGCGAACTCCGCCAGGCCAGTGTATGACCGCAGGAAACCGGCTAGTTCGCCGACCGTGCCATGGTTGACCAACTCGAAGGAGAAGTCCCACGTTGGCGATTCGATGGACAGCAACAATTTGCCATCAGATCGGCTCAACACTTCGACGGTGAAGGCTCCGGCTTTGGCAAAAGCTTCGGGTAACCGTTCACGCCCCTTGGGGCAGCAATGACGGCTTGGCTCCGGCGACGGCCTTCACGAGGAAGTCGAGGACGCCGCGGCCTTGTTGCCGGCACGAGGCCACCACGGTCAGCATCCGCTCGACGAACCGGCTGCCCCGCCCGCTGTCGGTGCCATAGCTCGTCTTCCGCCAGCACACGGCGTGACGCACCGCCCGCTCGGCCGCGTTGTTCGTCGGCTCCACCCCGACCCGCCGGGCGAACGTCCACAGCGACTCCTCCACCGCCAAGATCTCCCGGCACACCCCGGCCGTCTTCGCGCACGACGACGCCGACCCGCTCGCCAGCAGGGCTTTCAACTCACCTCGGCCGACGCCGCCGTTCGCAAGAAGACCGGCGAGTACCTCGCGGAGTTAGCCCGCTGTGCCGACGATCTGGGTGGCGACATCCTCGTGTTGGGTTCGCCCGCTCAGCGAAAGATTCCCGACGGATATACCCGCGAGCAGGCCGCCGACTTCGCCCTGGATTCACTCTCGCACTGCCTGCGGACACTTGGGGACACGGGCGTGAAGCTCTGCCTGGAACCGCTGACGCCGAAGGAAACGGACTTCATGAACACGGCGGCGGAGGCGGTGGAGTTGATCCGGCGATTGGGCCATCCGAACGTGAAGATTCACCTCGGCGTGAAGGCGATGACGGCCGAGCCGAAGTCGGCCCCGGACACCATCCGCGAGTTCGCGCCGCACACGTACCACTTCCACGCCAACGACCCGAACCTGCGGGGGCCGGGCTTCGGCGACACCGACTTCAAACCGATCTTCGCGGCACTGAAAGAGACTGGATACGCGGGCTGGGTGTCGGTGGAGGTGTTCGACTACTCGCCCGACCCCGATACGATTGCGAAGGAGAGCATCCGGTACATGCGGGAGTGCGCGGGGTGAGCGTCACTTCTTTTGGTTCAACTCATCGACCGGCACTTCGAGGTAGTAGGTGAACGCGCCGAGCAGGTCGCCCTCTTTGGCCTTCGCGTGGCAATCCAAACAGCTTTTCGAGGCGCGGATCGAGCCGAACATCCGCTTCGGTGCCTCGCGGGTCCAGACCAACTCTTCGCCCTTGCGTACTGCATCCAGGCCGCGGGTCTCGAACTCGTCGAGAGGCCGGCGCTTCGCTTGGCGTGCGAGCGGCGGTGTGGCCATCTGCTCGAGTACATACACCGAGGGCTGAAGGTCTGTCAACAGGCTGACCAACTCGAAACGGTCAGCGTTCTTCGATGAGGAGAGCCGAATCACGCGCCCGAAGCCGAAACCCGACTCGATTTCGAACGAAACCACTGTGCTGCTATGGAGATGGTTTAGCCCGGAGAATGGGTCGGTATCCTTTGGAACAGGTTCGACAGACCGGCACGTGGTCGCCGGCATTACCTCGGCGGGTTTCGGCTTCGGCCCCTTCAGCACCTCTGCGTAGTTGCGGGCGTGCAGGCGTTCCGGGTCGCCGTCCGGCCGTCTGGCCCGCCGGCTCAGTTCCGCCTTGCGCACGTCGTCGAGCGACACCGTGGACATATTCACATCGGGGAACGCATCGACGGACTCCATCGGCACTTGTGAGGGAACGGTCTCCGAAATCGACGGCTGAGATTGAACGACGTGCGTGGTCGGTGGATGGTGATCCGCACAGGAAGCGATGAAAACGCTGCCAGCGGCCACGGCAGCGAGAAGTGCGGAGCGTCGAATCCGGGTCATGCGCGCGGCCTCCCACAAGGTAATGCCGCCGGAACGTGATTTGTCACCTACCTTCCTTCACGCAGCCGATCCCCGAGGAAGTTCTCCAACTCCGGGATGTCGTAGATCTTCTTGATCGTCTTCTCCACGTCGTACTCGACGCGGCGGAAGCGGATCGTCTCGCCATCGAGGATGACGTAACAGCTCCGCCAGTTGCCGTCCCGCGGCTGGCCGACCGAGCCGACGTTGCAGAGGCTCTAGCGGCCGTCCAGTTTGTACTCGCTGCCCACGTCTTCCGGGCTGAAGAACTGGTAGTTCTCGGTGAACACGCCGGGCACGTGCGTGTGCCCCTGGAAGCAGTACTTGTCCACCAAGGTGAAGATCCGCTCCATCTTCCGCTGGTTGTAGATGTCTTCCGGGAACACGTACTCGTTCAGCGGGTTGCGGGCCGACCCGTGGACGAACAGCAGGTTCTCTTCCTTGTGCTGGCGGGGGCGCTCGGCCAGGAAGTCCCACCGCTTCTCCCGCACCGGGCGGGGGTCGGGGCCGGACTCCAGTTGGGCGCGGGTCCAGAAGATGGCCCGCTCGGCCGGGGCGTTGAACCCGTCCGGGTCGAACATCGCCCCCTGGTCGTGGTTGCCCATGAGCACCACCTTGCACTCGCTCACCAGGTCGATGCACTCCCGCGGGTTCGGGCCGTAGCCGACCACGTCCCCCAGGCAGTAGATGTCGGTGACACCCTGTGACCGGATGTCGGCGAGCACCGCCGAAAGGGCTTCGTAGTTGCTGTGGATGTCGGAGATGATAGCCTTCACGCCACACGCTCACGGGCTGGAGGGTGAAGCCGGCCGCAGCCGGCGTCCCGCGGAATTCGCTAAGTATAGTTTACACTTCGGCGGCAGTAAATACGTCCGTGCGGTCTGTCCGAATTTCCTGACCCGGCCGACCGTCCCGACCGGAACCACATTTTGGGTGAACCGGCGGCGTGAGCCGCCTGGGTGGACTGCAACCCAGGCGGTTCACGCCGCCGGGTCACAGGGATTGGGGTTTCGCGTTGAATTCCCCACCGCATTCGCCCACAATCGCCCCATGAGCCGCGAATCCCACCTCGCTCGTGTCCTCGACTGCGGGCTGGTCGCCGTCGTCCGGGCACCCGACCCCACCCACCTCGTTCAGGTCATCCGGGCACTCGCCGACGGCGGGGTGACGGTGGCCGAGGTCACGTTCACCGTGCCGGACGCGGTCGGCGTCATCCGGGCGGCGAAAAAAGAATTGGGCGACCGCGTGCTCCTCGGGGCCGGCACGGTCCTTGACAGTGAGACCGCCCGCGCCGCCCTCCTCGCCGGGGCCGAGTTCATCGTGTCGCCGACGGTGAACCTGGACATCATCAAGCTGTGCCGGCGGTACGACAAGCTCGTCTTCCCCGGCGCGTTCACCCCGACGGAAATCCTGACCGCGTGGGAAGCCGGGGCGGACGTGGTGAAGGTGTTCCCGGCCGACATCCACGGGCCGGGGTTCTTCCGGGCGATGAAGGGGCCGCTGCCGCACGTGAAGCTGATGCCGACCGGCGGGGTGGACCTGAACACGGCCGCGGAGTACCTTCGGGCGGGGGCGGTGTGCCTGGGCGTCGGGTCGCAGATGGTCGACCCGAAGGCGGTGGCCCGGCAGGATTACGAGTACCTCCGCGGGCTGGCGTGGCAGTTCACCCAGGCCGTGCGGATGGGGCGGGAGGGGTGACATGATCGTCTGTTTTGGCGAAGCGATGGTGCGGCTTGCGCCGCCGCACTTCCAGCGGATCGAGCAGTGCCGCACGTTCGACGTGGAGGTCGGCGGGGCGGAACTGAACACCGCCGCCGGGCTGGTGCGGCTCGGCCGCGAATCGACGTGGGTGTCGGCACTGCCGGATAACAGCCTCGGCCGGCTGGTGGCCAACCGCGTGCGGGAAGCCGGGGTGAACACCGACCACGTGACGTTCACCGACGACGGCCGGTGCGGACTGTACTTCCTCGAATTCGGTGCCAGCCCGCGGGCGAGTAGCATCCTGTACGACCGCAAGGGGGCGAGCATTGCCAGGGCGAAGACCGGCACGAAAGTCAGCTTCTGGGGCGGGAAGAAGCCGGGCACGTTCGACTGGGGGGGGATTTTCGACGGAGCGAGTTGGTTCCATGTGACCGGCATCACGGCGGCGGTGATCGAAGACCGCGAAGTGCTGAACGAAGCGCTGACCGCCGCCCGCGCCGCGAAAGTGCCCGTGAGCGTTGACCTGAACTACCGCAGCAAGCTGTGGCCGGCGGACGAAGCCGGGCGGGTGATGGCCGGCGTGGTGCGGGGGGCGGAACTTCTGATCGCGGGCGAGGCAGACGCCGAGAACCTGTTCGGCGTGAAGGGCGAGAACTTCGCGGAGGTGGCGAAGAAGTTGGCGGATCGGTTCGGCGTGAAGCACGTTGCGGGCACCAAGCGCCAAACCCCGCTCGTGTGGCGGAACAGCTTCGGCGCGGTCGGGTATGCGAATGGCGAGTTACACGAAACGCCGACCTACGAGGTGGAGATCGTGGACCGCCTGGGGGCCGGCGACGCGATGGCGTCGGGCATCATCCACGGGCTGCTCGACGGCGACTTTGCGAAAGGGTTGCAGTACGGGGCCGCGATGGGCGCGATCAAGCACACCATTCCCGGCGACCTGCCGTGGATCGACAAGCGCGAAGTGGAAGCGACGATGACCGGCCAGGGGCTGAGGATCAAGAGATAACGGTTTGCCGCGAGGCACCGTCGAGCGCGCTTGGCGGTGCCTCGCGGCAAACCACAGGAACCAAATCCCACATGCCCCCCTTCACCCTCACCCGCGCTCAGGTCCGCGAACTCGACCGCCGGGCGATGGACGAGTACGGCATCCCCGGCATCGTGCTGATGGAGAACGCCGGCCGCGGGTGTGCCGAACTCCTCATGCGTCTGAACCCGGAGAAAAAGCGGACGCTGATCCTTTGCGGCCCTGGCAACAACGGTGGCGACGGGTTCGTAATGGCGAGGCCCCTGGACAACGCGGGCTGGGAAGTAAATGTGCAAGCCATCGCGGTGAACAACGGCGGGCTTTCAGGCGACGCGGAAGTCAACTTCGAGGTTTTGGTCGAGTCGGACGTTCAAGTGGGCCAGTGTAACCCGTCTTACTTTCTTGATCCGGTGCGTTACTCGCAGTTTCTCACGCTCCAGTTCAACCCGGCTGTCTGGATCGTCGATGCCTTGTTCGGCACCGGCTTATCCCGCCCGCTCACAGAGCCGTTCAACGAAATCGCAGCACTGATAAACGCATCCGGCAAACCCGTCCTCGCCATCGACATCCCGTCCGGTCTCGACTGCGACACCGGCGAACCGCTCGGCCCGACGGTGCGAGCCAAGCACACGGCCACGTTCGTCGCCCCGAAGCGGGGGTTCCTGAATCCTAAGTCGCGGGAGTGGATTGGTGAAGTGCATGTGATCGACATCGGTGTCCCGCGGAAGTTGGTGGACGAGTACAGGAGTTGACGCATGGATGCCCTCGCCTTCATCGACACCGCCGCCAAATCGAAACGCCTGCCGGTGTACGCGCTCGTCGGCGACGAAGACTTCCTCAAGCGCCGCTGCCGCGACGCCATCATCGCGCTCGCCGTCGGCAAGGGCGGCGACCCGGACTTCGCTGTCAGCAACTACGCCGGCGAGAAACTCGACTTCAGCACCGTGCGGAACGACCTGGACACGCTCACGTTCCTCTCGCCCGTGCGGGTGGTCATCGTCGATCAGGCCGACCCGTTCGTCAGTGAACACCGCGAGGCGTTGGAGCGGTACGTCGCCTCGCCCAGCAAGGTCGGCGTGCTGGTGCTCGACGTGAAGACGTTCCCGGAGAACACCAAGCTGGCGAAGGCGTTGCCCGACGCCGCGAAGCTGGCGTGCAAGGCCCCGTTCCCGGAGAAGGTCGCCGACTGGTGCGTGAAGTGGGCGAAGGCGGGCCACGGCAAGAGGCTCGGCCGCGACGCCGCCGAGGCGCTGCTCGATCTGGTCGGCCCGATGATGGGCCTTCTCGACATGGAGTTGGCGAAGCTGGCCAACGCGACCGGGGCGAACGCCGAGATCACCGTGGACGACGTGAACCGGCTCGTCGCCCAGACCGGCAAGGCGAACGTGTTCCACATCCTCGATGCCGTCGCCGACGGCAACCCGGCGAAGGCGTTCGACCTGCTCGGCCGGCTGCTCGACGGCGGAGACGCCCCGCAGCAGATCGTCGGTGCGCTCCGCGCGCAACTCCAAAAGCTGGCCGGCGTCGGTCGGCTGGTCGCCCAGGGGCAGTCGCTCGGTCCGGCAATGGACGCCGCCGGCATCCCCAGTTGGCCGCAAGCCCGCCAGTCGGCCGAACGCCAGTTGAAGCACTTCGGCCTGAACCGGGTGGGCAAGTTCACCGACTGGCTGGTCGAGATCGACCTGGGGCTGAAGGGAGGAAGCCCGCTACCCCCGCGGACGCAACTGGAACTGCTGCTCGCCAAGCTGGCCCGCCCGCGGTCATGAAATGCTCGCGGGGTGGTCAATCGCTGCCCAGCGGCATGGTGAAATCGCTGCCCGCAATCTGCGCAATCGGGTATCGTGAGTGTGGAACGCCGTTTGCCTGCCGACAGCCGACCCGCCCCCCGAGGCTCCGCCGTGCGTGTGCTCATCGTCGCCCTCATCGCCATGATCGTACTGGTCGGTGCCGGCACCGCCGCCCTCATCGTCCTGCGGTTGCAAAACCCGCCGGCCGAATCGCCGACCACCGCCAAGCCGCCGGGCAAAGCGCCCGCCAAGCCGACCAACGCCAAGCCGACCGAGGGGCTGCCCGTGACCGATCCCGAACCCGACCGCGGCGACAAGGCGGAGGAGCTGCCCCCGCGGCCGGAGTTGTCGGGCAACTCGAAGTTTACGGCCCTCGACAAGAACGACCGGCTGTTCCTGGAGGTGGGCGAGGGCGGCGAGAAGCGGGTGCTGTTCGTGGCCAACGTGTGCGTCCGCAACGGCGCGCTACTGGAAGTGTTCTGCTGCAAGAAGGACACGAAGGAGCACGAGTCCATCCTGAACGTGGACCTGGACTCGCGGTTCATCCACGCGGCGCTGCTGGGGGCCGGCACGAAGGTCGGTAAGCCTGTGCAGTTCGTCAACCCGAAGACGCTGGAGGCCGAGTACAAGCCGGCGAGCGGGCAGAAGGTGGGCGTGCAGGTGGTGTTCCACAAGGGCGGCAAGGTGACCACCGAGCGGGCGCAGGAGTGGATCCTCGACCAGAACACGAAGCGGCCGATGGCGCACGACTGGGTGTTCGCCGGCAGCCGGTTCGTGAAAGACCCGGACCGCCCGAAGGAGCCGGAGTACTACACGGCCAACAACGGCGAGGTGATCGCCATCTCCAACTTCGTCGACTCCATGCTCGACCTGCCGGTGGAGGTCGGCCGCGAGGAGCGGGACCTGTACTTCAAGGCCATCGAGAAGAAGATCCCGCCCGTCGGGTCGAAGGTGTGGGTGATCCTCACCCCCATCGCGGAGAAGGAGAAGAAGGACGAAAAGAAGTAGCCGACCGACTTGCCCGCGGTGGTAAAATGCACCCACCACCGCGGGGCCGCCTGTCATGGCCACCTCCGACGACGACACCGACGAGTTCACCACCCCGTTCACGGACGACGAGCCGTTGACGGACACGCGGGAAGCCGTGACCGTCGAGTTCTGCCCGCCGTTCCCGCCGTCGTCCGCCTCTCAGCCGTTGACGTTCGACCCCAGATGGAGGACGGAAACGGTCGTCGCCCTCGCCCGCGGCATCGACGCCGACGCCGCCTTCGACCGCCTGCCCATCCTGGCCGACGCCCTCGAAGAGGCCGGGTGCGATCACACGCCCCTGCTGCACCATTGCCGCACCTGCCCGCACCCGTTCGCCTGCTGCTGGGTGGTGAACGTCGTCCTCGACCGCGTGCCGGGGGAGCTTCCGCCGGTCGCCCTCCCGCCGGTGTACGTCACCCCTGTCCAGCCTTCTCCCGCGCCGCGGGTCGTCTCGATCGGGCCGCAGTCGTCCACGGGCGGGGCGGGTAACCTCGCCGCCCGTCTCGCCCTCATGTTCGTCGTCTTGCTCGTGGTGAAGTTTCTCTTCTCCCTGTTTACCGGCGGCTCGTCGCCTCCGACCGTACCGGTTGGGAGCCGCCCGGTCCAACCGCCCGCCGAAATCCCTCCCGCGGGGATGCCGTCCGAGATTCGATAGCTGCCGCGACCGCCCCGTCGCCGACCTGCTCCCGTAGACTGTCGCAACTCCTCCGCTTCCTTCGAAGTGAGTGCCGCTTTCCTCTGTGGTCACACAACCCCATTCACTTTTGGTCAAGATTTTGTTGCACCGCCAGAAAATCTGACTACATTGAGATCAGAAGTCAGAAGCACGAATCTGACTTCGATCTGCCAGCCAATCGGAAATTGCTCCAACGGGACTGGAGTAGCCACCGCAACGCTCTTGCCCGCCGGCAGGCCGCTTCGACGGCCGACGGAGACTCTCCCTTCACCCCCAAGGGCCCGGTGATGCCTCACCCCCAGGATCGTTCGCGCCACAGCTTCCCACGTGTCGAACTCCTCGAAGACAGAACGACGCCCGCACTGGTCGCCGCATTCGGGTTCGAAGAGGCCTCCGGCTTGACTGTCGTGGACAGTTCGGCCGCGAACAACCCCGGAACCCTCAGCGCTGCGGGCGGCCGGGCGGTACGGGCAAGGCCTGTTGTTCAACGGCACGAATGCGTGGGTGACGGTGAACGACGCCGCGTCTCTCCGACTGACCACCGGGATGACCCTGTCCGCTTGGGTGTACCCGACCTCGGTGAACGGGTATGAGACGGTGCTGTTGAAAGAGCGGGGAACCACTGGCCTGACGTACGCCCTGTACTCGGCAGACGACACCGGCCGCCCCCCGGCCGGGTACGTCTACCGGAACGGGGACCAGAGCGTCGTCGGTCCCTCGACCCTGCCGCTGAACGCCTGGAGCCACCTGGCCGTCACTTACAACGCCTCGGCGTTGCGGCTGTTCGTGAACGGGGTGCAGGTCGCCACCCGCAACCAGACCGGCGCCATGCCGACCACCGCCGGGCCGCTGCGGATCGGCGGGAACAGCGTGTGGGGCGAGTACTACAACGGACTGATCGACGAGGTGCGGGTGTACAACAACGCCCTCACCCAGGGAGAGGTGCAGACGGACATGAACACCCCGGTGGTCGGCACCCCGGACACGACGGCCCCCACGGTGGCGGTGACGGCCCCGGCGAACGGTGCGACGGTGGCGGGCGCGTCCGTCAGTGTCACCGCGAACGCAGCGGACAACGTCGGCGTGGTGGGCGTTCAGTTTTATCTCGACGGCAACCCGCTCGGGGCCGAAGACCTGACCGCCCCGTATGCGGTCAACTGGAGCACGACGACCGTGCCCGACGGGTCGCACACGCTCACCGCCCGTGCCCGAGACGCCGCCGGCAACCAATCGACTTCGGTCGCCGTGAACGTGACCGTCGGGAACGCGGACCTCAGCCCGCCGACGGTCGCCCTCACGGCCCCGACGGACGGTGCCACAGTCACGGGTTCTGTCACTGTCTCGGCGAACGCGAGTGACGATGTCGGAGTGGCCGGCGTGCAGTTCTACCTCGACGGCAGTCCACTCGGTGCCGAGGATGTCACCGGTCCGTACTCGATCACGTGGAACAGTTCGACTGCCGTCGGTGCCCGTCTACTCACCGCCGTCGCCCGGGATGCCGCCGGGAACACCACGACCTCCGCCCTCGTGAGTGTGACGGTGACGGATTCGGCTGCGCCGACCGTTGCGCTCACCGCCCCGGCGACCAACGCCACCGTGTCCGGGGCGGTGGCAGTGACGGCGACCGCGACGGACAACGTGGGGGGGGTGGGGGTACAGTTTTATCTCAACGGCAGCCCTCTGGGTGCGGACGACACCACCGCCCCCTACGAGATCACGTGGGACACGACGACCGCGACGAACGGCACGCACCAGCTCACCGCCGTCGCCCGCGACGCGGCCGGGAACACCGCCACCACCGCGGTTCGGACGGTCACGGTTGCCAACCCGGACTACTCGTTCACGGTTTTGAACCCGGTCATCTCCACCGGGCTGACCGGTAGCACCTATTACGAGATCGAGGTCGTCTACCTGAACGGGTTCGTCACGCCGTCCGTTGACCTCTGGTACGAAGGTGTGCCGGCGGGGGTGGTGGCCGACTTCGCCCTGGACCCGATGTCCCACCAGGGGCGAACGGAACTGTTCATCGACACGGTCGGGGCGACCCCCGGCACGTACACCTTCACCGTCGCTGCGACCGCCAACGGAATCACGCACTCGCGGCAGGTGACGCTGGTGGTGACGGACAACTCGGACTTCGGCGTGCTGGCGTCGCCGTCGGTCCAGACGGTGACGGCCGGGAACGCGATCACCTTCGCCGTGACCCTGAGCGAGATCAACGACTTCGTGAATCCGGTCACGCTGTCGGTGCCGAACATGCCGGCCGGGATGACGGCGAGTTTCGCCATCCCGGCCCTGATCCCCGCCGCCAGCACGACGCTCACCCTCGCCACCACCGGGGCGGTGACGCCGGGGACGTACACCTTGAACGTCACCGGCACGGCCGGCGCGCTGGTCCGGTCGGTGCCGGTCACGGTGACGGTCACGTCCTCCAACGCCGTCTGGACGGTGCGGACCCTCGGTTCGACGGGCGTGCCGAACAACACGGTGCGGCTCGGCACGCTGAAAGGTGACGGGGTGGAGCGAGTTTACGTCGGCACGATCTCGACCGGTCGGGTGCTGGAGTACACCTGGAACGGGTCCGGGTGGTCTGGGCCGGTCGACGTGGGCGGCTCCCCGACCGGACACGAAATCCACGACATGACGATCGGGGCCGGGCGGGGCGACGGCCAGGACCGCATCTACGCGGCCAGTTACGACAACAGGATCTACGAGATCTGGTACGACGGCACGGCGTGGCGGCAACAAGTGGTCGGCACCCTGAACAACCTGGCGATGCACGCCGCCGTCGGCGTCGGCCGCAACGACGGGGTGACGCGGTTGTACACCGCCAGCACCCAGACGCTGTACGAACACACCTGGAACGGCACCTCGTGGAGCCAGGTGACGATCGGCAGCACCCCGGGTGCCCACAACGTGTCCGTCGGGGTGGCCCGAGGGGATGGGGTGAACCGGGTGTACGTGGCGTCGATCTCCAGCGGCACGTTCGAGGCCAGCTTCAACGGCTCCACCTGGACCATCGCCTCGATGGGCGACACCGGCGACGCCCGCGCCGTCTCCCTCGGCGCCGGGCGGAACGACGGAGTGGTCCGCGTGTACTCGGCCCTTCTCGACGGCCGGATGCGGGAGTTCACCTGGACCGGCACCGCCTGGAGCATCGCCCACACCCAGACGGTGCCGGGCGCGCAGCACATCCACGCCTACATCATTCCGGGCCGGAACGACGGTGTGCTACGGGTGTACAGCTCGAGCGCCGACGGGAAGGCCTACGAGTTCACCTGGACCGGCAGCGGTTGGGCGGTGGTGAACATGGGCGGCGGGTCCGACTACCTGTACGGGCTGCACTACGGAAACGGGCGGAACGACGGGGTGCTCCGCCTGTACGGGGCCGACCGCGGGGCCGTCAACCGCGTGTACGAGTACACCTGGACGACTCCCGACGCCGTCCCGCCGACGGTCGCCGTCACCTCCCCGTCCGGTGGGGCGACGGTGTCGGGCGTGGTGAGCGTGGCGGCGACCGCCGGCGACAACGTCGGGGTGGTCGGCGTGCAGTTCCTGCTGAACGGGCAGCCGATCGGGGCCGAGGTCACCACCGCCCCGTACGTCCTGAACTGGAACTCCGGCACGGTTGCGAACGGGGTCCACCAGATCACCGCCCGCGCCCGCGACGCCGCCGGCAACCAGACCGTGTCCGCCGCCGTCAGCGTCACCGTCAACAACGTGGACGCCTCCCCGCCCACAGTGGCGATCACCGCCCCGGCGAACGGGGCCACCGTCTCCGGGGTGGTCAGCGTGTCGGCGGACGCGGCCGACGACGTGGGCGTGGTCGGGGTGCGGTTCTACCTGAACGGCTCGCCGCTCGGGGCGGAGGACACCACCACCCCCTACTCGATCAGTTGGAACACCGCCGGCACGCCGAACGGCACGTATACCCTGACGGCGGTGGCGCGGGATGCCGCCGGCAACAGCACCACCTCGGCGGTCGTCACCGTCACCGTCAGCAACACCGCCGCCACGGGTCTGGTCGCCGCCTGGGGGTTCGAGGAGACCGGTGGGACCGCGACCGACGTGAGTGGGAACGGCCACACCGGCACGGTAAACGGCCCGGCCCGCGTCGCCGGGCGGTACGGCCAGGGGCTGTCCTTCGACGGCGTCAACGACCTCATGACGGTCGCGGATTCCGCCCTGCTCGACCTGACCACCGGGATGACCCTGTCGGCGTGGGTGCGGCCGACGACCACCAGCGGGTGGCGGACGGTGCTGCTGAAAGAGGCCCCCGGCACGCTGGCATACAGCCTGTACTCGTCGGGTGACGGCGTCCGGCCGAGCGGGTACGTCCGCGTGGGCGGGAACGACTCCGCCGCCATCGGCCCGACCGCCCTGTCCACGACCGCCTGGAGTTACCTGGCCGTCACCTACGACGGGGTCACCATCCGCCTGTATTTGAACGGCACGCAGGTGGCAACCCAGGCCCGCACCGGAGCCATCACCACCTCGGCCAACCCGCTCCAGATCGGCGGCAACAACGTCTGGAGCGAGTGGTTCAGCGGGTTGATCGACGAGGTTCGGGTGTACAACCGGGCGCTAACCGTCGCCGAAATCACCACCGACATGAACACGCCGGTCGGCGGGGGCCAGCCGCTCCGCCCGGCCGCCCCGGCCGCCCCGACCGAACTCGGCCGGGCGGCGGCGGTCAGCCCCGCCGACCTGCGGGCCGCCGCCGACGCGGCCAAGCGGAGGTGGCTGGCGGCCGGGATCACCCCGGCCCAGGCGGAACTGCTCAGCCGAGTCCAGTTCGTCGTCACCGACCTGAACCTCCGCGGGCACCTCGGCGAGGCGCTCGTGGGCACCCCGTACGTACTGATCGACGACGACGCCGCCGGGTTCGGCTGGTACACCGACCCGACTCCGGACGATGACGCCGAGTTCCCGCTGTTCGTGGCACCGGGCGAGCGAGCGGCCACCGGCGGACCGGCCGACGGCCGGTACGACCTGCTGACCGTGCTGACACACGAACTGGGGCACATCCTCGGGTTAGTCGACCTCCACCCTTCCGTCGCCCCCCACGACCTGATGACCGACAACCTGCCGACCGGCACTCGCCGGCTGCCGACCGTCGCCGAGGTCGGTGTAGTCGTCGCCTGGGGATTCACACCGTCGGGCGGACCTACACTGGTCTCGCCGACCGAGTCGAAGCCGACGGCCCACAGGTCACCATGGGTCATACCGACCATACCGATCTTCGTCTCAGAGCGCCCTCAACTGACGGTGAATGCTGGCCCCTGGATCGACACGAGGAAGTCGTGGGATCTGGCGCTGGGCCAGATTCTCGACTGGCCGAGCGAAGAAGGCTTCCTCGGAGCCTGGGTCGGGTGAGGACGCCGAAACCGCTCCGCCGTGGGTGTGGCACACATACCATAACCATAACCCCCAACCACAGCGGAGCGTGCCCATGCGGAAGGTCGTGTTCGTTCAGGGCGGGGGTGTCGGGTTGGACCAAGAGGCGTCGGTGCGGCAGGTGCTGCGGGCGGCCGGAGCGGAGGTCGAATTCGACGTGTACCCGGCCGGGCGGCACGCCATCGAGGCCGGCCAGGACCCACTCCCCGCCCCGCTGTTCGAGGCCATCAAGGCGAACGGCATCGCGCTGAAGACCAAGCTGCTCCAGCCGAAGGGTGCAGTCACCCCCACCGCCCACGGGCCGAAGACCCCGCTCTACTCCAACATCGAGTTCCGCCGCAAGCTCGGGCTGTTCGCGTCCACCCGCCCGGTTCACAACCTGGCCGGCCTGCCGAGCCGGTTCAGCGGGGTGAACTTCCATCTTGTGCGCGAGATCACCGAAGACCTGTACGCCACCTCCGAACACGAGATCGTGCCGGGCGTGGTGCAGAGCTTCAAAATCGTCACCGAAGTGGCGTGCCTACGCTTCTTCCGGTACGCCTTCGCACTCACGCAACGGTTGGGCAAGAAGTCGATCCACTGCATCCACAAGGCGAACATCCTGAAGCTGGCCGACGGGCTGTACTTGGACTGCTTCCGGCGGGTGGCGGCGGATTTCCCCGGCATCGCGGCGAAAGAGATGATCGTGGACAACACCTGCATGCAACTGGTGAGCAAACCGCAGCAGTTCGAGGTGATGGCGGCGGGCAACCTGTACGGCGACTTGCTCGGCGACCTGGGGGCGGGGCTGGTCGGCGGAATCAGCGCCACGTCGGCGATCAACGTGGGCGACGGCGTGAAGGTGTACGAGGCGGTGTACGGGGCCACGCACGAGGCCGTTCCGCCGGGGAAAGCGAACCCGCTGCCACTGCTCATCCCGACCGTGGAACTACTGAAAGACCTGGGCGAACCCGACACCGCCGCTCGTGTGCTGAAAGCCATCGAAAGCGTGCTGACCGCCGGCAAGGTGCGCCCGGCCGACCTGGGCGGCACGGCTGGGACGGCCGAGTTCAGCGACGCCGTCTGCGCGGCGATGGGGTGACATCGGTCTGCCGAGCGGTCTTCCTGTAGCCGGCCTCTGTGAGGCCGGTCGGACCGGGGTCACAGACCCCGGCTACAGTCGACCATCACCTCACCCCGTCTGAAACTCCATCTGCGTGTCGCCGAACTTGCCTTTCTTCAGGTCCGCGGTCGGGGTCATGAAGTACCACGTGCCACCGTCGCACGCCTCCAATCGCAGGTCATCGTCCGGACCGAACTCGGTGAGCAGCGACCACGCCTTCTTGCCGGCCGGCGACGGGTCGTTCTGGATCGGCCCGGCGTGCCCGAGGATACGGTGCGACCCCTTCGGTTCCGGGCGGTCGAAGTACGGCATGGCGTACTCCTCTCGCAATTCTTCGCTCATGAGTTTCTTGAGCGCCGGCGAGCGGTGGTCGGGCAGGCTCAGCCACTCGCGGAACTCGACGCGGCAGGCACGCAGGTCGTTGTCTTCGGGCAGGTCGTCGTAAGGCTCTTCCTCCACCAACTCCGCCACGTCCGGATGAAATTGAACCCCGAAAAGCCCCTGCTCGCCCGAGTCCTCGATGTACGACGCCACGTCGATGTAAAACGACACCACCCCCTTCCTGGGCAGCCTGGCGCAACACGGGCTGACGGCCAACTCCGCCAAGTTCCACTGTGCGACGAAGGCCGCCGGCCCCATTGCACCTTCCGGCCAGTCGTCGTCAGGTTCGTAATAGCGGTCCGGTAGCCCGCCCATCTTGCTCTTGCCGGTGTCCACCGTCTCGCCGTCTTTGAGTGGAATGCTCCGCACCACCACACACGGTTCGGCGGTCGCCCGGATCGCGTCTCCCCACGCCGGGTGGCCCAGCTTCGTCAGCCACGCATCGAGTGTGTAGCCGACCACGCTCAGCCAGCACTTCGACAGCCCCTTGTACGGCTTCGGCAGCGGCTTGCCCGCCTTGCGTGCCGCCAGCCACGCCCGCAGGAACTCGCCCCGCGGGTCGTTCCGCTCTTCCAGCCAGTCGGCGTACACCAGCTTCGGCAGGTCGTCGAGCGGGGCGGCCAGCACCGCGGCGACGAGGCCGTACTCGTCGGGCAGCTTGCACACCGGGTCGGGAAAGAGCTTCGGCTTGGGCATGGATACGATCCCGAGGAACGCGGATGACGCGGACAGAGCCGCGGATGAACGCAGACCAGTACAGAAATTCTCTGACTTTCTATCCGCGTTGATCCGCGCTTCATCGGCGTCATCCGCGTGCCGCATTTTTTCATTCCTACTCCAAATCCCACAGCACCAACTCACCACGCTGGCAGCCGGCGGCGGCAGTCAAGTCGTCCGGGGCGACGGCCAAACTGCGGATCGGCTCGCACCGCCAGCCCCATTCGGCCATCACTCCGCCGGTGGCCAGGTCGATGCGCTGCACCCGGTTCCGCAACCCGAGCGTGAACATGCTCCGCCCGGCGTGGTCGAACGCCACCGGCGGCAGCCAGTGTTCGGCATGCTTGTCGGCGAACGTGCCGTGGGTGGTCGGGTCGGGACGTTCGAGGGTGAAGAGGGGGTTGAGGTTCGCCCGCTCCTGAACAGTCGAATCGAACCGCGCCGACAGGGGAGAGAGGTCGAACACTTCCAGGGTTTGGCCGTCGCCGAGTGCGAGCTTCGACCCGTTGGCGGAGAAGGCCATCACCAGTCGGAGGTGCAGTGTGTGGCGCACGCGGACCGAACTGTTCAGTTGCACCACGACATCCGCGGGCGGAGGAGCGGTCAGTTGCGGTGAGCGATCATGCCTGACCCACAGCGACACCCTCCCGTTGGGGGTGAAGCCGATCCGGATATCGGCTCGAAGGGGCATGCGTGTGCCGTGGTCCATCGAGCGGAGAAACGCTCCCACCTCGCCCCAATCGGAGACGAACCTCCCGCAGCAACCGACGGGTTCGCCTTTGCTGTCATGCTGCTCCTCCACGACTGTTCGGGCTATGGGGTCATAGACCACAGACCTTCGATCCGTGTGCGATGCGATCCAACCGAACTCCGGGTGAACCATGAGGGCGAAGTATTCCGCCACTTTTGGATCGGGGACAAGTTCCCTCGCTTCCCCCGTCAGCCGATCCCGCACGGCGATGCCGGTGAACGGCTGCGCGGTGACGACCTCACTGCCGTCCGCCGTAAACGCCACACGGGTGACGGGATGCCGCGGCTTGAAGGCGAAACGGAGCACGGCCGGCACCTCGTGAACAAGTCGGTGGTCATTCTGACAGGATTTCTTACGGTCGAATGAGACTGGTTCCGGTGGGGGGGGTGTCTGTTGGCCGGAATCAATCTGCCAACTCCACTCATTCCCCCGCACCGTCAGCATTTTCCCCGGCTTCACCCCGCACAGCCGCTCAAGTCTACCACCGCGGAGGCCGATGATACGAACACGACACGCCATCGCAGCGCCGGTTCGGTCTCGGGGGGGAACCGACATGAGCGACACAAAATCGCTGTTGACTCGCATTACCGCGTTCCGCGAACGGCTGGAAAAGACGCCCCCGCTGGTCGGCGGAGCGGGCGTCGATCCGTCGGCCGTCGTCGAGCGCATCGCCCGCAACGCGCTGCAACCGGCGTGGGTGTCGTCGGCGTTGCGTCAGATCGCCGGCGTGAAGAGCGGCGAGGTGGCGACCGTCGGGCCGAGTCAGCTCATCGGCCGGGCAAAGCGGCTGCTCGAATCGGCCCGCGAGCTGGTGAGCAAGCAGCGCGAGATCACCGACGACGTGTTCTTCGTCCGCCTGACCAACACGCACACCACCGCTGAGCCTGATCCGCTGGTCGATTACCACCGGTTCACGGTGGCCGCCACCGAATCGACCCTCCGCGTGGCGGCGGCCATGTCCGCGTCGGCCGAGCAACAACTGCGGGCGTGTGACGGTCTCGAAGCGATGCTCACCGCCATCCGCGACCGGCTGGCCATCAGCGCTCGCACGCTCGACCTCCGCCGCCGCGAGTGGGGCCGCGTCGAACGCCTCGCCCGGTTGCTGTGCGACATCCAGGCCCGCCGGCTGGTGTCGATCACGTCGTTCACCGCCATCGCCGAAGAACTGATCGCCGAAGCCCGACAGGGGGTGCCGCTGCGGTTCGTGTGTGTGTCCGCCGAGCCGGTGGCGCGGTTCGTGGCGGCGCACGCGCTCACCGTCGCGCAGGTGGTCGCCCGCATGGTGCCGCACGACTTCGAGTGGACCAGCCAGCCGATCCCGGCGGTGACGGCCGCACTGCTGATGGACGTGGGCATGTTGACCGTGCCGGCCGCGGTCGTCGGCAAGCCGATGGCGTTCGACGACACCGACCGGCGGATGGTGGAAGCCCACCCGACCTCCGGAGCCGCCCTGCTCCGCGAGGTGCTGCCCGAAGTGGGCAACATCGCCAACGCCGTCGCCGCGCACCACGAGCGGCTCGACGGCACCGGCTACCCGGTCGGGCGGAAGGGCGACGAGATCGATTCCCTCGCCCGCCTGCTGGCCACCGCCGACGTGTACGCGGGGATGTGTACCGACCGCCCCCACCGCCCCGCCCACGACACGCGAACCGCCCTGACCGACACGCTGCTGGAGGCCGAGACCGGCCGGCTCGACGGCGACATGGGCGAGTTGCTGGTGCGGTTGTCGTTCCACCCGGTCGGCACGGTGGTGGAGTTGACCGACGGGCGGACGGCGGTGGTGGTGAGTACGCACACCGGACGGGTGAACGTGCGGGCGACCACGCGGCCGGTGGTGGCGGTGCTGGCCGACGCCGCCGGCGTGCTGCTGCCGAAGCCGGAGTTCATCGACCTGGCCGGGTCGGAGTACGGGGGCGTGGTGCGGGCGCTGGGCACGGCCGAGCGGAAGCGGGTGCTGGCCGCGGCCCACCCTGACTTGTGCTGATAGGGTGGCCCGCTCTCGCCGAGAGCGGGAATCAGAACCCGCTCTCGG
>JANNQE010000305.1:0-3143 GCA_031441625.1 Planctomycetia bacterium | reverse complement strand
GGCCCCCCTGCCCGGGCGGGGCTTGGGTGCGGTTGTGTTGGGTGGCACAGGCTTTCTTGCCTGTGTGGTGCGCTCACAGGCAATAATGCCTGTGCCACCTGTCCTGTCCGAATTGGGTCGTTCCGGAGGAAGCCACGATGTCGGACGCCACGCCCACCACACCGCCGACCGCGCCGCCGGCCGGCAACAACGCGATCAGCCGGGCGTTCTACTCCGTCGTCGGCTGGTTCAGCGGCAAGAACGTGGACACCGAGAAGGAGCTGGCCGACGTGCGGGCGAAGACGCCGGCCCCCGTGCTCTGGATGTTCGGCAAGACGCAATCCGGCAAGTCGTCGCTCATCCGCTTCCTGACCGGCGCCACGGACGCCGAGATCGGCAACGGCTTCCGCCCTTGCACCCGCTTTTCGCGGATGTACCCGTTCCCGACCGAAGAAGCCCCGGTGTTCACCTTCCTCGACACCCGCGGGGTGGACGAACCGGGCTACGACCCGGCCGAAGACCTGGCGCAATTCGACAGTCAGGCCCACGTGATGCTCGTGACGTGCCGCCTCCGCGACTTCGCCACCGGCAACATGCGGGACGCCCTCCGCACGATCCGGAACGCCAACCCCCGCCGCCCGGTGGTGCTGGTACTCACGTGCCTGCACGAGGCGTACCCGCAGACCCAGCACCCGGTGCCGTACCCCTACTCCGGCCTGCTGAACACCCCGGCCGCGACCATCACCCCGTCGGCCGATCCGCCCGCCCCCACCGATGCCGTCTGGCACCTGATCGCCACCCAGCGGGAGCACTTCGCCGGGCTGGTGGATCGCATCGTGCCGATCGACATCACCCTGCCGGAAGAGGGGTACACCGAGACCAACTACGGCGGAGACGCACTCAAGCGGGCAGTCCTCGACCTCTTGCCCGAGGCGTACCGCGAGACGCTCAAGCAGTTCACCGACGCGGCCGGCCAACTCACCCGCCTGCACGACAAGCGGACCGCCCCCATCCTGGTGGGGTACAGCACGCTCGCCGGCACCGCGGGGGCGCTGCCCATCCCGTTCGTCGATCTGCTTCTGCTCGGCGGCATCCAGACGAAGATGATCCAGGCGCTCGCGGCCACGTCCGGGCACAAGGACCGCGCCGGCCGGTTCCTGGAGTTGGCCACGTCGGCGGGCATCGGGCTGCTGGCGACGGCGGCCCTGCGGCAGTTGGCCAAGTTCATCCCGTACGTCGGGTCGGTGGTGGGGGCGGGGCTGGCGGCGGCCAGCACCTACGCGCTCGGCCGGGCGTTCCTGGAGTACGACCGGCGGGCGAACGAGGGGCACATCCCCGACCGCGACGAGGTGGCCAAGTTGTACAAGGAGCAGTTCTCCGCCGCCGAGAAGCGGTGGGGGAAGAAGGCGTAAGTTGAGGCGAGCGGCCCGCGTGAGCGGGCTGTTCCGAGTTCCTGTGGCGTGACTGAACAGCCCGCTCACGCGGGCCGCTCGCCCGGACAAACTGGAGATCCCTCGTGCAGCGTGGACCACTGAGCCAAGGGGCGTTCTGGCGGATCGGCCTGTTGATCGCCCTGTACGCCCTGCCGGTGCTGGTGTTCATGGGCGTGGGGTTGTACTACCTGAACACGGTCGTCGGGCACGACCTGCCGTGGGTGCCGTGGGTGAGTTGGGGCGGCATGTTCGGCTGCTTCCTGTGTGCCGCCCTGCTCGGCGCGTACTTCACCCGCAAGGGCAGCACGGGCATCTTCGCCAGCCCCTCCTACGACGACCCGCTGAACTACTGGACCGACCGCGACAAAGAGGCGTGGGCGATGGTGGAGGCGCACGCGGCCACCCTCAAGCCGATCGCCATGGACGACCTGAAGGACCCGAGCGCGCTCACGCCCTACGCGAAGGAGGCGGAGGACTTGGCGCGGAAGATCTCGCAGGTGTACCGGCCGGGGGCCAAGAACCCGCTCGAACACGTCACCATTCCGGAAATCCTCACCTGTGTGGAGTTGGTGACGACCGACCTGAACGCGATGGTGGACAAGTATGTGCCGGGCAGCAGTGTCATCACCATCGGCCACCTGCAAATGGCCCGCAAGGGGTCGGAGTACTACAAGACGGCCATGGACATCTACTGGGTGGTGTCGGCCGCGCTGAACCCGCTCAAGACCATCGTGCAGTACGCCGGCAGTCGGTTCGGCGTGCAGGCCGGCACCACGCAGATCCAGAACAACGTACTGCACTGGTTCTTCCTGTCGTTCGTCCACCAACTCGGCCGCTATCTCGTCGAGCTGAACAGCGGGCGGCTGAAGGTGGGGGCGAAGCGGTACCGCGAGCTGATGGCCAAGCACCAGGCCCCCGGTGGCGGCCCCGGTCCGGCCCCGGCGGCACCCGAGTCGCCGGCCCCGATGGACGATCTGGAGGGGGAAACCCGCCTGGATTTGCACCGCGTGACGGTGTCGGTCGTCGGCCCGGTGAAGGCGGGCAAGTCGAGCCTCATCAACGCCCTGTTCGGCGAGACGAAAGCGGCCGTCGCACAAGTGCCGCTCACCGCCGCCTCGACCCGGTACGACCTGGACACCGCCGGCCTGCCCCCGCTCAGCGTGATGGACACGGTCGGCTTCGGCGTGAACGGCCCGACCGACGCGGACATTGCGAACGCGATGGAGGCCTCGCGCTCGGCCGACGTGCTGGTGCTCGCCCTGCCGGCGCGGTCGGCGGCGCGCGCCCCGGAGGTGCAGTTCCTCGACCGCGTGCGGGCCGCGTTCGCCGCCCAGCCGCAACTGAAACTGCCGCCGGTCGTGGTCGCCCTCACGCACATCGACCAACTGACGCCGGCGATGGAGTGGAGTCCGCCCTACGACTGGAAGGCCGGCGGCAAGCTGAAGGAGAAGTCGATCCGCGAGGCGGTGGCGGCGGTGAAGGAACTGTTCGGCGCGAAAGTGGTGGAGGTGGTGCCGGTGTGTGGGATGGTGGGCAAGGAGTACGGCGTGCGCGATTCACTCGTGCCCGAGGTGGCCCGCCACTTGGACGACGCCCGCGGCGTCGGCTTGCTCCGCGCGCTCCACCTGGAGGGCCTGATCGACCACACGAAGAAGGCGTTCGGCCAGGTGGTCAACGCCGGTAAAGAGATTTTGAAGCAGGTGTTCAAGGGGAAGTAGCAAGTAGGGCGGG
>JANNQE010000304.1:0-7364 GCA_031441625.1 Planctomycetia bacterium | reverse complement strand
CGCCTGGGTTTTTGGCACACCCAGGCGGCTGACGCCGCCGGTTCACCAGGAGTTACCCCGCCGGCGGGTTCGGGTCGGGCGGCTTCACCGGCGTGTGCGTGCCGCTCTGGCCGAGCGGCACGTAGGCCCCGCTCTGCCGCTGCTCGGGGCGGCCGAAGATCATCCGCCCGGACGGGTTCTGGAGCACGCTCGTCACCACGATCGACACCTCCTGGCCGATCAGGTTCCGCCCCTGCTCGATGACCACCATGGTGCCGTCTTCCAGGTAGCCAATCCCTTGCCCGATCTGATCCCCCGCCCGCACCACCTTCATCATCAGGTACTCGCCGGGCAGGGCCACCGTCTTGAGCGAGTTGGCCACCTCGTTCAGGTTGATGACGTCCACCCCCTGCAACTGGGCCAGCTTGTTCAGGTTGAAGTCGTTCGTCACGATCCGCCCGCCGACCACTTTGGAGAAGGCGACGAGCCGCTCGTCCACCTTCATCTTCTCGCCCGGCTTCAGCTCGCCCGCGTTCCCCTCGTGGATGTGCAGGTCGATCTTGGTGTTCCCCTGCATCTTCTTGAGGATGTCCAGCCCCCGCCGGCCGCGGTTCCGCTTCAGCTTGTCCGAGCTGTCGGCGATGCCCTGGAGCTCTTGCAGTACGAAGCGGGGGACGATGATCCTGGTGTCAATGATGCGCGTGTCGCACAGGTCCGCAATGCGGCCATCAATGATTACGGACGTATCCAGCACGAGCGGCCGGCCGCCCTTCACCTGTTTGGTAAATTCGACAAAGGGGATCATGACGCGAAAATCGTCACGCACCTGCATGAGCAGCGAAACCCCGACATACGCACCGACCAGCATGACCAGCGCGCGCAGCAAGGCCGCCACCTTCGCCCCGCCGTCGGCCGGCGGCGGGTCGCACAGGAGGGCGACCAGCCCGACCAGTTGGTCGAGCGCCAAACTCACCAGCCATCCGACGACCAGCCCGAACGTCAGCCCGAATAGCACGGCCGAGATGGTGGCCACCCGCTTCTCCGGTTGCCGCACGTCGGCGTACAGCACCCCGGCGGCGGCGGCGGCCACCAGCACGCCGGCCACGACACCCAGACCGGGCGAGCCGAAGTCGCGGGTGGCGACGGCGAACGCAAACACGGCGACCAGCGCGGCGAGTGTGACGAACACCCCGCGAACGACCCACAACAACATGGACGACCTCGGGAGAGGGGCGATTTTTAGGGTGGCCGACTCTCGCCGAGAGTCGGAACGGAACCGTTCAGTCGCGGGAGGTGATTCCTTCGCCTTCGGTTTCCCCGCTCTCGGCGAGAGCGGGCCACCCTATTGGACTGTCAGAAATGCTACAGGTCGGCGTTCGGCTGGAACAGGCGGCGGTACTCCTGCTGGGCGTATCGGTCGGTCATGCCGGCCAGATAATCCCCCACCACCACTTCGAGCGACGGCACCAGCCGGCGGCCGGGCAGGGGCGGGTCGGCCGGCGGCCCGGCCACGCCACCCGCCCCTTGCCACCGCCGCAGGTGGCGCTCGGGCAGCAACTCCGGCGCTTTCACGTACTCGTCGTACAGCGCCCTCAGGATGCGCTTGCCGTTGGCCGTCATCCGCAGCACGCGGTGGTGCCGGTACACCCGCTCGCGGAGGAACTGCTCCAGCCCCGTCTTCATCCGCCGCACGTCCGGCCCGAACCCGACGAGTTGTTCGCCCGCCCGCACGTCCGCCAGGCTCTTCGGCTTCGCGTCGGCGATCCGCCGCGAGGTCTCTTCGACGAGATCCGTCACCTGCCACGCCAGCAGTTCGCGGACGACGGCCGTGCGGAAGGCGTGCCCGCTGATGGTCGGGTGCCGCCTGCGGGTGGCCTCGGCGCACCGCTGCCAGAACTCCACCTCGCGCAAATCGTCGAGTGTGATGAACCCCAGGCCGAGGGCGTCGTCGGTGTCGTGCGTGTCGTAGGCCAGGCTGTCCACCACGTCCACGACTTGGGCTTCGAGCGGCGGCGAGCGGTGGCGGACGAACTCGGCCGCCTCCGGCGCGTCGGCTTGATCGGCGTGGAGGACGAACGCCTCCCGCAGTTCGCAGGTCAGGTTCAGGCCGGGGAATTCGGGGTAACGCTCTTCCAGTTCGTCCACCCGCCGCAGGCCGTACAGGTTGTGGTTGAACCCGCCGAACTCCTTCAGGCAGTCGTTCAACGACGCCTCCCCCGCGTGACCGAACGGCGGGTGACCGATGTCGTGGGCGAGCGCGATGGCTTCCGTCAAGTCTTCGTTCAGCCGCAGGCGGCGGGCGACGGTGCGTGCCACTTGCGTCACTTCGAGGGTGTGGGTCAGGCGGGTGCGGTGGTGATCGTTCACGCTCGCCACCAGCACCTGCGTCTTGCCGGTCATGCGGCGGAAGGCGGAGCTGTGAACGATCCGCTCGCGGTCCCGCTGGAAGGCGGTGCGGTACGGGTGCGGCGGCTCGGGGTGCCGCCGCCCGCCGGTGTCGCGGGTGCGGACGGCATACGCCGCGAGCCAGGCGTCGTCGTGATCCGGCCAGGAATCGGGGGAGGATGACATGCGGCAATTGTAAGCCAGAAATGGAACCGGGTACGAGTTACGCAGTTGGCCCCATCGCGCCAGTTCTGACCGGAATCTGGATGCGTCGGGGCAATGTGGGCAAAGCTCGCTCTTTCCCAAACCCCCAGGAACCGGCCAACTGCGTAACTCGTACCGGGAACGGAGTGACCAGGTGGTCGATGCCCACCCGGTCACTCCGTTCCCGGTTCCACTCACCGCCGCCGCCGCTTCCGCGGGCGATCTTCCTCCTCGTCCTCGTCGTCGTCCTCGTCGTCGTCATCGTCGTCGCGGGTCGGACGGCGGCGCTTGCGGCGGCGTGGGGTGAGCGCCCGGCGAACGGTCCGCGACTGGCTGAATCTTACGAGGAAGCAAATCCACCAGATGACCGCCACCACGATTGCGATCAGCGCGAGGGCGAAGATGCCGATCACCACGAAGGGGATGATAAGGAATCCCGAGTGGTCCGGCATTTTCGCGGCGGGTGCGGGTGCGGGGCTGGCGGGCGGCGTGGTCGGCCAATTCGGCTGGTTCGGCTGCGGCTGGTTCGGCTGGGGCGTGTTCGCCTGCTGCCAGCCGGGCTGGTTGAAGTTGCCACCGGGACCGGGCTGAGGCGGGGTGATGACGCCGGGTTGAGGGGTGATGACGCCAGGTTGCGGTGACATGCCGGGGGGAACGCCCGGCTGACCGACGGCCGGCGGGGTGTAACTGGGGCCGTTCGGGGCCGTCTGCGGGGTGCCGTAGCCGGGCGGGGTCGGCGGGGTACCGAATCCGGGGCCGTTCGGGACCGCCGGCGGGGAGCCGGGGTTCTGGCCGGGTCTCGGTGGCACACCCGGAGCCGGCACCGGACCCGGCTCAGGGGTCGGAGTCATCCCCGGCCCGCCGGGCGTCGGCGGACCCGACGGACCCGACGGGACGCGGATTTGCGCGGCGGCCGACACCACAGTCAGCACGGCCACCACACCCACCAGTAAGGCACGCACCCGCGACATCGAGACTCTCCGGGGGGCACAGGATACGACCGTACACGACCGCGGCAGTTCTGTCAAAGGGCCGGGCGGCGTGTGTTACAGCCCGAACAGCGCCCGCGCGTTCCGCGTGGTCGCCGCGCACACCACCTCCGCACTCACGCCCTGCGCCGTCGCCACGCACTCGGCCGTGTGCCGCACGAACGCCGGCTCGTTCCGCTTCCCGCGCACCGGAACCGGGGCGAGGTACGGGCTGTCCGTCTCCACCAGCAGGCGGTCGAGCGGGATCGTCGCGGCCACCTTCCGCAGGTCGTCGGCGGTCTTGTACGTCACCATTCCGGCGAACGAGATGTGCAGGCCCAGCTCCAGGCACGCCAGCGCCACGGCGGGGTCGCCACAGAACGAGTGCAATACCCCGCGGACGGGGCCGTGGGCGTCGAACTGCTCGCGGAGCATCCGCACCACGTCGGCTTCGGCCTCGCGGCAGTGGATCACAATCGGCTTGTTCAACCGCCGGGCGAGTGCGAGGTGTCGGGCGAAGTAGTCTTCTTGCAGTGGGAACGGGGCGCGGTCCCAGTAGCGATCCAGCCCCGATTCGCCGACCGCCACCACGTTCGCCGCGGATTCGGCCAGCGTCACGATCTCGTCCCAATCCGTCGGCCCGGCCTCGGCCACGTGGTTCGGTTGAATGCCCACCACCGCCCGCAGTTGCGGGAAGCGGCCGGCCAGCGCGACCGCCGCCCGGCTGGTCGGCAGATCGATGCCGATGGTGAGCGTGTGCGTGATGCCGGCGGCGGCGGCGCGGTCCAGCACGGCCGGCAGGTCGGCGGTGAAGCGGTCGTCGTCCAGGTGGGCGTGGGTGTCGATGAGCATCGGGTGTCTACTTCTTGATCGGCGGGGGCGGGTCGGCGACGGGCGGGACGGGCAGCGGGAAGAACTTGCCCCGCACCGCCGGGGGCGGCAGGTCCAGCTTGAACGCCGTCGGCGCGAGCGTGACCGTCTTCACCAGCTTGCCGTCCTTGCTGTACACGTAGGTGCGGCCGTACTCCACACCGAACCCGGTGCCCCACGTCACTCCGGTGTCGTCTCGCGGGGGCGGGGGCGGGGCGATCTGGGCACCACCGCCCGGCTTCACCGGCAGTGCAGGCGGGTCGCGCAAGCCGTCGTCCAAGTTCGCCCCGCCCCCGCCCTTCTTCCACGCGCCGTCGCTCTGCTTGACCAGGAACGTGACGGCCAGTTGCTCGTCGGCCGGCAGCCACGTCACGTGTAGCAGTTCTTCGGTCTTCACCTTGCCGCTCGGCGCTTCGTCGTTCAGCGCCGCCTTCTGGCTCTTGGCCATCGCGTCGGCCAAGTCTTTCTTGATGGCGGCGGTGAACTTGCCGAACTGCTCGCGGGCGGCCGTCACCACCTCGTTCGCCTTCAACGGGTATGCCTTCGTCCCCTCCACCACTTTGACCGCACTGGCCACGAACGCCTCGTCGGCCGGTGCCCCCTGGCCGTCGTTCACCGTCACTTCCACCAGCGTGAACTTCTCGCTCACGCCCCACGCGGCCGTCGTCTTCGGGCTGGCCATGCTCAGCTTCGGGAACACCACCGTGGTTCCGCCCTTCGGCCCCACCCTCACTTGCAGGTTGGTGATCTGGGGGTTCGCCTCGACCGGCACGTACAGCCAGTTGTAGCTGCCGCCGTCGCGGGAGAACGCGATGGCGTCCGCCTGACTGCTGCGGCCGTCACGGGACATGACCGGCATGGCGTCGGCCACCAGTACGCCCACGACCGTGCCGTCGCGGGCGGTGTACGTGCGGGTGGGCACGAACTTGGCCGGGTCGGTGGCGGGCGTGTCCGGGGGTGTGCTGGTCGGCACCGGGGCGGCGGTCAGCGCGACGACGGCGGCCAACAGCACGAGAGACGCGAGACGGTTCACGGGGAGCCTCCGCGGGAGTCGGTCACAGTAGTTGTACCCTGGCGGGTGGGTGTCGGACAACCGGTGTGTGTGGTTCAGATGAAAATCCCCAGTCATTGGATTTGTCCGAACGCCACCGCTATTAGTTTCGCGTCGCTCGGTCGCACCGGCCGCAGCCGACGGGCGGGTGGTATTGGACCGCCCCGCCGCAACCGTGCTCACGCACTCAGGACCCCTCCGATGAAGAAGCTGTTCGCGCTCGCCCTCGCCCTGCTGGTCGCTCCGATCGCGTTCGCCGCCGACGAGAAGAAGGCCGACAAGCCCGACACCACCAAGATGACGATCGTCGAAGTGGCCGTCGGCAACAAGGACTTCAGCACGCTGGTGGCGGCGGTGAAGGCGGCCGACCTGGTCGAGACGCTGAGCGGTGGCGAGTTCACCGTGTTCGCCCCGACCAACAAGGCCTTCGAAGCCCTGGGCGAGGACACCATCAAGGCCGTGCTGAAGGACAAAAAGAAGCTGACCGCCATCCTGACCGCCCACGCCGTGAAAGGCAGCGTCATGGCCGCCGACGTGGTCAAGCTGGACGGCAAGGAAGTGGAAACGGTTCAAGGCACCAAGTTCATGGTGTCGGTCAAGGACAAGACCGTGATGTTCGGGAAGGCCAAAGTGGTCGTCACCGACATCAAGTGCAAGAACGGCGTCATCCACGTGATCGACACCGTTCTGATGCCGGAAGAGAAGAAGTAAGTCGGAGATATGGACTGCTCGGGTCGCCGCGGGTGTGTGGGTGCCGACAGGCCCCGCGCCCGCGGCGACTCTCATTTCCGGGGGGCGCGATCCGGCGTGGCGACTTGAACCGCCGTCTGTGGGCCAGTAATCTTCACTTCTCGCTCTCCCAGACCGCCGCCTTTCACCCCAATGCCGCTCACCCTCCACCAGTACGTGTGCGAGCACCTGCCCGGCCGCGGGCTGCCCTGGCCGGCCGCCCCCGCCGTCGTGCCGGTGAAGGCGAAGCCGTCGCTCGAACGCCTGCCGGTGAAGGCGGTCCTGTGGACCGTCTACGGCACGCTCGTGGCCGTCCACGGCGGCGACCTAGCGTTCGAGTCGGACATCGACTTCGTGACCGACGCGGCGCTCGACAAAACGATCCAGGAGTTCAAAATGTGGAACTCCATGAGCCGCAAGCCAGGCGCGCCGGCGGCGTACATGAAGGAGCTGTTCCGCAAGGCCTTCGACCTGGTTCGGCTGACCGGCGGGGGCGAGATCAGGAGCGAACTCATCTGGGACGACATCTTCAAGAAGCTGATGACGAAGGAGTACAGCTACGACGGCGCGGTGTACGGCCCGCCGGCCGAGTACGTGAAGAAGATCGCGTACTTCTACCACGCCAGCATCCAGGGGGCCGGGTGCTACCCCGGTGCGGCCGAGGCGATCCGCGCCGTGTCGGACGCGGGCAAGAAGCAGGGGCTGCTGGCCGACGGGCAGTGCTTCACCCCGGCGCAGCTGCGGAAGTGCCTGCGGGATCAGGAGCCGACCTTCGACCCGGCCATGCACTTCGCGGCCGACCTGCGGGTGCTGTCGGGCGAGCACAAGGTGAAGAAGCCGACCGACGACCTGTTCCGAGCGGCCGCCGCCGCCTGCAGGGCGAAGGGCATCGTCCCCGAAGAGGTGTTGCACGTCGGGTCGAATCTGATGCGGGACATCGCCCCGGCGAAGAAGGTCGGGTTCCGCACGGCCCTGTTCGCCGGCGACAAGAACAGCCTGCGGGCGACCGGAGACCAACTGAAGGACCCGCACCTGCGGCCGGACGTGCTGCTGACCGAACTGCCCCAGATCGCCGAAGTGGTGGGGTGAACGAGTTGTCTGTCAGCCCCCGCCAAATCACTCCCCCGCCCCCCACGGGCGCACCGGGCAGCCGGCCCAAACAAAAACAACCCCAAACA
>JANNQE010000303.1:0-3598 GCA_031441625.1 Planctomycetia bacterium | reverse complement strand
GCCAGTTCTGACCGGAATCTGGATGCGTCGGGGCAATGTGGGTAAGGATCTCACTTACCCAAACTCCCAGAAAACGGCCAACTGCGTAACTCGTAACCCCCTCTCCATGCCATGGAGAGGGGGCCGGGGGGTGAGGTCCAGAACCCAAGTCCTTCTTTGCAAACCTTCCGCCGTCGGGTACGTTGAGCCTGTGAACGCCCTTCACGCGGAGCCGATGCCATGCCACGCCAGAACATCAACGACCGCGACGACTTCGACGACGACCGCGACGACTCCGACACGCAGACCGCAGAACCCGAAGCGCCGGAGGGCACGTTCTGGGGCACCTATTCCCCGCGGTTCGAGATGCCCATCTCGTATGTGGTCTCGGCGCTGCTCATCGCGCTGGCCCTGCTGCTCGTCTCGCTGCTCATGCTGGTGTCGATGCTGCCGTCGGGTGACTACAAGGAGGGGCCGAAGATCGGCGCGTTCGACGGGAACGACAAGAGCGGGGAAGGGGAGGCGGGGCAGGGCGGGGTGATCGACCCGAAGGTGCTCGGTTCAAGCCCCCCCACCCGCGACGACGCCAAAGACATCGTGCCCGACTTGGACAGCAATTTGCCCACCGTGAAGGACGACATCGCCAGCAAGATCAAGCTGGAAGACCCGAACTCCCCCATCCCCATTTCGGACTCGAAGGCGACGGCGTATGCCGCGCTCGACAAGCAGATCCGCGACCAGATGCTCGGCTTCGGGCAGAAGAAGGGCGACGGTGCGGACAAGGGCAAGGGTGGCGAAGGCGGGAACCCGAACGGGGCCGGAACTGGCACCGGGTCGGACAGCACCCGCGCCCGCACCATGCGGTGGGTGATCGCCTTCCGCACCGGCGGCGGGCGAGACTACCTGGACCAACTCCAAGCGCTCGGGGCGAAGGTGCTGGTGCCCACCGCCGACGGCAAGTCGGTGTGGCTGTTCGACGACCTGAAGGGCAGCCCGCCGAAGGGCAAGATCATGACCGAAGAGGACTGGAAGCCGCTGTCCGGGTTGGTGCAGTTCAGCGACTACACGGCCCTGTCGCGGCAGCAGGTGGGCGACTCGCTCGGCATGGGCAACCTGCCGAAGGGGTTCTGGGCGTTCTTCCCCAAGGAGACGGAAAAAGACCTGGCGCGAAAGGAAGTGGGCCACCAGCAGCGGCGGTCGGAGGACATCGAGGAGACGAAGTTCGAGTGCGTGAACCGCAACGGCAAGTACGAGTTGGTGGTGACGCGGCAGACGCTGAAGAAGTGAAGCGAGCGAACATGTAGGTCGCGGTCGAACTGCTCCCGCAGGGAGCGTGAGGCCCGACACCCAACCCCTCTTTGCGGAGGGCGGTCGGGCGTCGGGCCTCACACGTCCTGCGGACGATGTTCGACCACGACCTACCACGCAGCCTTTTCACCTCCCTTTCACTTCACCGCGCGTATGCTCCCCGTGTCACACCGGGGGATCGTCATGCGCCACCTGCTCGCCCCGCTCGCGTTCTTCGCCTGTGTCGCCGTTGCCACAGCCGCCGACCCGCCCGGCGAGGCCGCCAGCAAGGCGTCGGCGAAATACATCACCGCACTCGGGAAGACGGCCGAGGTGCTGAAGAATGTGACCGACGACACGACCGCCGCCGACGCCAAGCCGAAGCTCGACAACCTGCACGAGGAGGCCCGCGACGCCCGCAAGCAGATGTTCAAGGCGCTCTCGGAACTGGACATCCCCGACGGCGAGTTCGCCGGCCTGTTGGAGCGGATGCCGAAAATCCTGCGGCAGATCGACGGCGACATCGTCGCCGAGTTCGACCGCATCGGCGGCAACAAGAAGAGCGCCTACAAGCTGCTCCGCGAGACGAAGCTGTTCGCCGGGCTGGAGAAGGGGTACGAGGAGAAGGCGACGATGGGAGCGCTCATGCTGGAGCAGGCGGCCAGGAGTTTCACCCTCCGGAGTGGTGGCAAAGCCCCGCCCAAGCCGGACGACCTCGCCGCCTATCTCGACACGGGGAAGAAGGCGCTCACCGACCCGTGGGGCTTCCCGTACCAGTTGCTCACCAAGCCGGCGAAGGACAACACGACCCGCACGTACTGCTGGACCGTCAGCCCGTACACCGGCAAGAAGCTCGGCACCCCGCCGCCCGACGAGAAAGACAAGTAACCCCAGGAGGGTTGGCCATGCGCTCCGTGTTCCCGATGCTCGTGCTGTTCGTGGTCGGCTGCGGGTCGTTCGACGCCGACGACACGAAGGAGGCGGCGGCCGTCGTGAAGGCGGAGCAACTCCAGACGTGCGCGAAGTCGTACCAGACCAAGCACGACGACAAACTCGACTCGCTCGACGCGCTCGCGGAGTACGCCAACGGAGAACAGGCACTGCTCGACCCGTGGGGCCAGCCGTTCCAGTTCCGGTACGTCGTCGAACCGGAGTCGCAGGTCGAGCGGCTCGTCATCTGGACGGTGGCACCCAAATCGGGCCGCGTGCTCGCCGCCCCGTCGCACCTCTCCCCGCTCGTGTCCCCCCCGAACTGACCACCTCCGCGCGCGATCACTTCCCAAACGGCCGGCGCAGGCGGTACAATCGCTGTACCCCGTCGCACACACACCGGCTCTCCCCAGGAGGCGACCGCCGTGCCCAGCCCGTTTCCCGGAATGGACCCGTTCCTCGAACACCCGGCGGTGTGGCCGTCGTACCACCGGCACGTCGTCGCGGCCGTCTACCAAATGCTGCTGCCGGGTTTGGTCGACCGCTACCGCGCCCGCGTGGTGCCGCGGACGTACACGTCCGAACTGATCCTGTTCACGTCGATCACGAAAGAGAACCACGCCGAGGAGTTCATCGAAATCCGCAGCCGCACCGACGGCCGGCTGGTCACGCTGGTGGAGGTGGTGTCGGTCGGCAACCGCACCACGGCGGCCGGCCGCGCGGCGTACCTGGCCACCCGCACGGCGGCGCAGGCCGACCGCGCCGGGGTGGTCGAGATCGACCTGCTGACGCAGGGCCGCCCGCCCGTCGATTTGGACCGCAACGCCCTGCCGCCCTACGACCACACGGTGTGCGTCACCCGCGGGGGCACCCCCGACCGGCACGAGATTTACGCCTGCGCCGTTCGCAAGCGGCTGCCCAAGTTCAAGCTGCCGTTGGCCGCCGACGACCGCGACACCGTGCTCGATCTGCAACTGGTGGTGACGCGGGCCTACGAGACCGGGCGGTTCGAGACGGTGCTGGACTACACCAAGCCATTGCCCGGCGACGTGAAGTTGAAGGACGACGACCGGGCGTGGGCGGTCGAAACGGCGAACCCGCCGAAGAAGTGCTGAGTTGCCGGTGGCACGGGCCTCCGGCCCGTGTCCTCCGCAGCACACGGGCTGGAAGCCCGTGCCACCCAATACACCGCCCGCGGCGGCCGGGTGTCGCCTGAAAATTCGGCGGTGGCCGCACTCGCGCCGGACATTCGGGGAGAAAATTCGAGACTTCTCGCTGGACGCGACAGGTTTCAACGCAAGTGCCGCTCGGCACTCGTTTTCAGTGCGAAATCGGGTGGAGATGCACCTGTCTTCCGGCACCTGGGACCGAGGTCGCGTTCAACGCCGACGAACTCCTGGTG
>JANNQE010000302.1:0-10002 GCA_031441625.1 Planctomycetia bacterium | reverse complement strand
GGCGGGCGACGGCCGCGGCGCAGTCGCGCCCCGCCCGACCAGCAGGTACGCGATCCCCACCAGAGCGGCCGTGGTGACGAGTACACTCACTACACTCGCCGCCGCCCACCCCAGATGCAGCTCGAACTTCGGGCGTGGGATCGGCGGGATGCCGTACTGCTCCGACAGGGTGGGTGGCGGGGGCGGCTGGTAGGCCGCGGCGGGCGGGGGCGGGAGGGGCAGCGCACGCACTTCGGCGGTGTACGTGAGGCCGCATTCCGGCACCGGGCAGCGGACCCGCTTGCCGACCAGTTCGTCCGGCACCTCTACGGTGTTGCGGCAGCCGGGGCATGTGATCGGGGTGTTCATCGTGCGTCTGGTGTGAGTGACCTGCCGGCCCTTTCCGCCTCGCTTATGTTCACTCGGCCCGCCCGGATCGTCCACCGTGGGCGGTCGTTTGTGTCACTTTCTCGTGTTCGAGGTCGCGGCGTTGCCCTGGCCGGTGAGCAGGAACGTCAGCCCGGCCCCAGTCACCGCGGCCATCGCCACGCACACCATGCCGACGCCCAGTGCCGGCTGCCACCACGAGATGGACGGGCGGAGGTCGTCGGCCGTCGCCCCCTTGAACAGTCGCGGCAGTACCCCGCCGGCGGGTTGCCAGCGGACCTGAGCTTCCGTCCACACGAGCGTGTACGGGAAGATTCGGTCGTCGGCGGCGAGGGCGCCCAAGTCCGACTCCGCTACCGGTCCGCACGGCGCGCCGTTCAGGTCGTAGAACCACCGCCGCGGGTTCTCCGGCGGGGCGGGGAGCGGTGACGCGACCGGGCTCGGGGTGGCGATTCGGACGGGCGGGGGGACGGCCACCTTGGCGGGCGGTTTTGAGGCCGGCTTGGCCGCGACTGGTAGCCCGCTCGGCGGTTTCGCCGCTACTCCCCTGCCGGGCACCCGCACGAGCATTAGGCACGTCGGACAGATGACCGTTTGTCCGGCCATTTCGTCGCTCATCTGCTGCCGCCCGCCGCAGTCCTTTGTCGAACAGGTCAATGAAATCATGGTGGCCTCGATATTAATCGGTGTGTGTTGAATCGAATTCTGCCGCAGGGGCAATGAGTCTCGGCTCGGGCACGCCGATCAGTCGGCATGCCCCCGCAGTTCTCGGCTGAGGAAAGCCACCGCGCGGTCTACCGCCCGGCATACGCCGGCCGCTGATGTGTCCAGTCGGTCGGCCGCGACCCTCATAGGCAGGTGATCGCCGGTGTACTCGCGAATGACGGACAGTAAGTCCGCCCGGTTCGACACGCCGAGGGAGTGGAAGAAGCAGAGGGAGAAAGCGGCTGCGGCGGACGGGTCGGCGGAGTCCAACTGCTCGAAGGCGTCGGCGAAGGCCTGCATCAGTTCGCTGTTCTCGGCGACCCCCTGGCCGACGCGGTGGTCAGGCACGACGGCCTGTCCAGGCAACTGTCCCGGTCGCCGCCGCCGAAAGTGATCCGCCAGGATTCGCTTCATCACCCCGTAGGACAGTCGCAAGAAGTGCGCTTCGTTCCGCCAGGTGATATCCGGCCCGTTCACGAGTCGGAGGAATGCTTCGTTCACCAGCAGCGTGGTTTGCAGTACCGGGTCGGTGGGGCGTGCCGCGCGGAGCGATCGCGCCTGCTTCCGCAGTTCACCTTCGACGACATGGAAGAAGTTGTCAGCCGCGGAGTTCACGTCCGGCGTGTCGCTTGTAGGGAATGACATACTGGTCTCCCGCCCAAACTGATTGGGGGATTCTACTACGGTTCGCGGTGTTACTACGCCGGTCAGCAGTATTGGTAAACGTCGGTCGGAAGTGCCACATCTCGACCGGCGTTTACAACTCCCGGGCGTCCCACTCGTAAACGGCGTGGCGGTATGGGCACAAGTGGGTAGTGCTGGCCATCCAGGTGCCGCTGCCCGGGTTGAGCGGCCCGTGGGCGTTGCCGATCCTGTGTGCGCTGTACCGGTCGGCCGATGACAACCGACGAATCGGGCGTCGCCACAAGACGCCATGCGACCTGAAGCGGCAACTGCTTCGCGTCCTGTTGACCGCTGGGCCGTGATCGTTGCTGGGTCGCGCATGTGATGCCCGTCCTTCCACGCATAGGCGGCGAACGCCCCAACCCGCCGAACTGCACCCGCACCCGGGCGGTGCAGAGGGGGCAGCGCTTGATTGGAGGGTAGGAGAAGGCCGCGAGGTGGGCGGGTCACGTGTCCTCAGAGTACGTGACCCGCCCGACACCGCACGGCCGGGGCGGTTAGTGTGAGAGTGCCACCAACTTCAACCCGGTGAGACGGTTTTGAGCGTCGTACTCGTACTCCACCTGGCAGGCGTCGCCACACTTCACACTCTTGACTCGCTTCTTGTCGTCGAATCCGAACGTCAGCCCCAGCCCGTTCGGCGTGCGGATACGCTCTGGCAGCAAGTCATCCGCCCCGGCGTAGGAAGCGGTGAGTTCCCCGCCATCGAACTGGCGGACCTGCCGCGGCCGGCCCTGGTCGTACTCGACCGACGCGGTCTTCCCGTCCCCCTTCACTTCCGACCGACGTGGCCGCCCAGTCGTCGGATCGTACTCGGTCGTCTCGGCGCGGCCCCAAGATGTCTTCACGCTCAGGGGTCGGCCCGCCTCGTCTGGCGTCACTGATACCTCCGCCTCCGGCCGCGATACGCCCAGGGGCCGCCCGGAGGCGTCATAGCGGAGCGTAGTGATTGCCCCAGACTCGTCGGTGATCGTCAACGGCCGCCCCTCGGCATCGAATTCCAGGTTGACCGATCGACGATCCCCCTTTCCCTTCACCGGCGAGAGCTTCACACTCGCCAGCGTGCCGTCCGCCCGATACCCGAACCGGCGGGTCGTCGTCGCGTCCGACTCCGACTCCGGCAACCCGTTCGAAAGCCATACCCGGTTGACGACCACCTCCTTCCCTCGGCGGAATTCCCGCAGCCGACCCGCCGAGTCGTACTCGGCCGTCCGCGGCTCGCCACCGGCGGCGGTGTACTCCTCGCGGCGGCCGTCGGCGGAGCGGCGCATCACACTCGGCTTCCCGCCGGCGGGCGTGGTGGTGATCTCGGTGGTGCCGTCCGTCGGGTACTTCCAGGTGGTCGTCGTGCCGTCGGGTTGCACCTGCCGAACGGGGCGGAAGTGGGCGTCGTACTCGCTCACCTCGGCGGTCGCGCCGCTCCCGCGGGCGGTGATGGCGGTGCCGTCGCGGGTGGCGGTCACTTCGTACTTGATGACCGCATCGGCCCCCCGCCGCTCTTCGGTCAGTCGGCCGCCGGCGGCGTACTCGAACCGCCGCGGCGGGGCGGCGTCGGCCAGCACCGCCGCCACCAGCGGGCCGCGGTACTCGTACTTCACCTGGCCGCCCGCCCGCCCCACTTGCTCCAACCGCCCGTCGGCGTCGTAGGCGTAATCGGCCGTCTGCCCGTCACTCCCGGTCGCGGTCTTCACCCGCCCGCGGTCGTCGTACTCGAACCGGACGGACGCCGTGCGGGGGCCGACGGTGCCGTCGATGCGTTCCAGCCGGCGGGCCTTGTCGCGGTGGAACCGCAGGGTGAGGGGCAACTCCTCGGAGGCCACCAGGTCGCCGGCGTCGTCGAAGTGCCACCGCCGGCCGTCGCGGAACAGCAGCACCCGCGTGGGGAACTTCAGGGCGTTCGAGTCGGCGAGGCCGAGCACGTCGGTTTCGCCGGACGGCGCCAGCAGCGTGCCGCCCGCCTCCGGCACGAGCTTCGGGTCGGTGAACACCGCCGACGCCGACTGCAACGGCGACGACAGTTCGAAGTACACCTTGCGGAAGCCCGGCTTGTCGGCCGGCGCGCCGAGCCGCTGCGTCAGCCGCGGCAGGTCGAGCGTCCAGGCGGACGGGCCGAACACGTCGGCGGGGGCGTGGAACGAGTCGAACCGCCGCACCAGCCGCAGGGCGTGCCCGTCGGCGAGGGGAATCTGAAGGTCGAGTTCGCTCAACTGGTTGGCCCCGACGGCCACGGCGTCGGACGGCGGCAGCGGCACCGCCCGCAGGTCGCCCCCGTCCTGCTTGACGACGACCGGCGTGAGCGCCGGGGTGTCGGCGACGGCGGCGCGGACCTTCGGGGCGAGGGCGTCGGCCTCCGGGCCGTCGACCGTCCGCACGTCCTCCTTCGGCGGCGAGAGCGTCACCCCGCCGTAGATCTGGTACTCGGCGGTGTCCGTCTTCTTCCTCACAACCGTAGACGGCGTGGTTGACCCGAACGTGAAGGGCTTCACCGGGTACGTTCGCATCCACTGGGGCATGGCGACCCCTTGATCCCGCAGCCGCTCGGCCACGGCCGCGATGACGGCGAGCCGCTGGAGTTCGGCGAACACCGGCACCTCGGCGTCCATGCCGCTGCCCTTCGGCGTGCGGCACTTCGTCTCGCGGGCGATCTTCTCGTAGTTGTCGGTGAACCACTTGGTGAAGTACGCCGCGGCACGAGACGACTGCCCGTCGGGGGCCGTCTCCAGCTTGCCGCCCTTCATCACCATCGACTCGGTGCGGAGCTTGAGCGGCACCCCGGTGAGGGCGGTGCGGCCGTCCTTCGCCGGCCGGTGGACCACTTCCGCCGGCACGATCCAGAACCGCTCCCACCGCTCGTTGCCGGTCTTTGTGATGCCGCCGAACTGCAACTTCAGGTACTCGTCGTACCCGGCGATCTTCGAGCGGAACGGCTTGCCCGTGTGGTTGTCTTGGCCCAGGTTGTACACCTTCATTGCTTCGTCCGCCGCGAAGCAAATCCAACCCACATACGTGTTCTCCGTGCCCGGCCCGTGGCGGATGTTCATGACCGGCCCCGTCGGGTCGGTCGGCACCGGGTCGATGCTGACGAAGGGTGCCTCGCCGTGCTCGTAAACTGAGCGGAAAACTGTCACCACCGAATCGATGGTGAGGGGCGGCAGGTCGATTTCCGACTTTCCTTTGGCGAGCAAAACAAGCCGCCCGTGCGCGTCGAACGACACGCCTTCGAGTTCGCCGAACTCGGCGAGCGAGTTCGCCCCGCCGCTCAGCGCGACCCCGCCGACCTTCGCCGGCGTCATCGCGCCGCCACCACCCGGCGGGGTCGTCTGGACTGGCGCCGCAGGGAATGCCTGGAACTTGCGGTCGTATCGATCACGGCCGGCTTTTGTCAGTCCCTCGGTGGTGAAGACTACCCCCGGTTTCGCACTACCCGGATAGTGACCGACGTGCAGGTGCGGCCCGCCCGTTGCCGTCGATGCGCCATGACGAATGAGCTGATAGCGTTGACTCGAATCGAACACTTGGCGCATGACAGACGGGAGTTGTTTGAAGACCGCCCGATCACTCAACCCGACCACATGAAAATCCGCCGCACGGTGTTGCAGGTGATGGCTCCGCGGTGAACTGCCCTGAACGATTGTCCCCCGGTCTCCGCTCGTGACCTTGACCTCTCGGCCGAAGTGCTGCGCGATGCGATCCAACACGCTGCGGACACCCGGATCAGACACCACATACCCGTTGTAGTTCACGGTCGGCGTGCTGCCGCGCACCTCGAACGGCTTCGGCTCGCACCCGTCGCTGTCCACATAGTTCACCGGGTCTCCGCCACAATACCCGAATGCCAGCAGCAGGTCTTTTTGCGAGCCGGTCGGCAGGCGGTGTTGCGGGTCGGGTTGCAGGAAGCGGCCGAGGGCGGGGTCGTACAGCCTCGCCTTCGTCAGCACGGTGGCCGTGGTCGGGTCGTGGAACAGGCCGGCGAAGCCGGGCCGCAGGTCGTCGCCGGTGGCGTCGCGGAGGGGGCGGCCGAACGGCGTGAACTCCGGCCGCTCGACCACCCCGCCCCGCGCGTCGGTGATGCACCGCACGGTGTCCTGGTGGTTGTGCAGGAAGAACCGCCACTCGCCGCCCACCCGCTCGGCGAGCGGGGCGTCGCCGTCCCACAGGTAGGCCGTCTGCTTGCCGTCGGCGGCGGTCGCCAGCAGCGGCTTCCACGTCGTCGCCAGCGGGTCGGGCACGAACGAAGTGGCCCGCCCGTTCACCTCCCGACGCACGAGTTGGCCGTCGCCGTCGTACCGGAACCCCACCGTCGCGGCGGCGGTGGCGGCCGACTCCACCTGCCCGTCGGGGGTGTACGTCAGGCTCACCGGGCCGCGGGCGCCGGGGTAGCCGGCGAGGTTGCCCGCCGCATCGTGGGAACACCGTTCGCCCCGGTGGCGGACCAACCGCCCGGCCCAGTCGAACGTGCTCGCGACGGCCGGCTGGCCCTGCTCGCGGACTTCCTCGCGGTTCCCGAGGAGGTCATAGCCGTATGTCGTCCGCCGCCCGCGGGTGTCGGACACCGCGACGAGACGGTGAACCGTGTCGTACTCGTATGTGACCCGGTTCTCGTCCTCCGGGGAACGCTCAGTCACCCGGCGGATCAGCCCGTCCGGCCGGTACTCGTAGGCGAACCCCGCCAGGACGGTGCCGCCCGCGGTCGCGTGCTCGATCCGCTCCAACTGGCCGCTCGGGGCGTACCCCCAGGTGGTGCTAACACCGTTCGGGAGGGTCCGCCGCACCGACCGATCCTTCGCCGAGTAGTCGTACACGATCCGGCCGGCCGGCGTCTCAATCGCCTCCAGGCGACCGAGGAAGTCGTACTCGTAGGTCAGCGCGTAATCGTCGCCGACACGGAACGAAGAGACTCGGTCCTGCGAGTCATAGGTGTAGCGGATGGCGGGTGCGCCCTCTCGCTTCACGTCGGTCAACCGCCCGCTCCCGTCGTACTCGTAGCTCGTCTTCCCGGTGCCGTCGGAGCGCGAAACCAGTTGGCCGTGCGGGTCGAACTCCCGGATGACGTTAGTGCCGTCGGGCGATTCGCGGACCACCTTGCGGACGGTCTTGTCCGCATCCCGCTCGTAGCGGATCTTCGTCCGCTGCCCCGCCGGGTTGAGCACGTCGCTCACCGCCCCGTCGTCGTCGTACCGGAACTTCCAGCCGAGGGCGAGGCTCTCCGTCGCGTCCGCGATCGGAGGCGGAGGCGGAGGCGGAGCGGGGGTCGGAGGCACCGGCTCGCCCGGCGTGGTGGCGGTCGCGATGGGGGACGAGCGGGGGAGGAAGACGACCGCGGCGAGGCCGACGGCGACGACCGAGGCGGCGGCAACGACCCACCACCACTTGAGCGGGGTGGCACGCCGGGCGGGGCGGGTGGAACGGTTCGACATGGTAGACTCCTGAAGGGGACTGGGGGCTCGTGGTGGTAAAGTGGGGGCGACGGATCGGCGGGGGCCGCGCCGGCGCCGTGACCGCGGCGGACTCACTTCTTCCGCTTGAGGGTGAGCAGCGCGCGTCGGCCACCCTTCGGCTCCTTGTTCGAATCGAACTCGCCGGGGCGGGCACGGTCGGAGACGCAGATGACGAGGGTGTCGGGGTCGGTGAACTTGGCGATGGCGTACACCTTCTTCCCACCGCCGCCGGTGAAGTCGATCGCCACCGGCTCGCCCTTCGGGTCGAGTTTGAACTTCCCGTCGGTCGGCAGGACGAGCATGTCGAGGTACGCCCGCCCGCCGGGCGAGTCGGGAACGCCTCGCACGGTCCAAGTGCCGGCCTCTTCACCCTCGGCGGCCTGGAACACCACGCCCGGCGTCTCGCCCGTCAGAAAGAACCGGTTGTTGCTCCCGAAGCCGAGTTCGGTGATGTGCCAGGTGCCCGCCATCCGCGCAGCCACACCCGCCGCCTGCGGCTCGGCCGCCGCCGGGAACTTGGTCGTCGTCCCCGCCACCCGCAGCTCGTAGGTGGCCACCGCGTCCTTCGGGATGGCGAACGCGAGCGTCAGGGGGGTCTTGGCCACCGAGACGGTGAGGGACACCTCGTCGTCCCCGAAGTTGCTGACGGAGAGTCCGAGGTCAGAGTCCCTGCGCACGGTAGCGATGACGCCGTTGCGGAAGTTCTTGCTGACGGTGTACGACGGTTTGCCGCCCGTCCCGCACAGGCCGATGGCGGCGAGCGGGTGTTCGGTCGTCCGCCCGCCGGCCGTCGTCAGGAGCACGAAGTCGGACATGCGGTGTTCGCCCTTCTTCCCCACCGGCTGGGTGAACAGGCCGGTTACTTCCAGGAAAGTCTCGTCCGCCCCCAACTGTAGGTTTTCGGGCACGGATCGCGGGCCGCCGGTGGGCGGGATTTGGACCGCCGGCACGCGGCGGCTGGACAGGTCCGCCACCCCCCACGCGGGGGCCGGGGCGGGCGGCGTGGCGGCGGCCACGGTGGTGTCGGACTTCGGCGACTCGACTTCCGGTTCGAGGGCGAGTGAAACCGCCTCGGACTGCCCCGGCCGGACGGTGATCGCCTTCTCCAGCGGGCGGTAGCCGGCCCGCGCCAGCCGCACCACTAGCGGGCGTGCAGGGTCCGGGTCCGCCACCGACACCCGCGCCCCGCCGTCTGTCGCGGCCACCGTCGCGGCCGGGTCGGAGGCGGTGACGGTGGCGTCCGCCGGTTTCACCCGCACACTCACGACCGCCGGCTTCGGCTTCAGCGTCAGTTTCACCCCGCCGGCGTCCCGCACCGGGTCGAACGCGACCGCCGCGTTCTCGTACCCCGGACTGTCGGCCACCACCTCCTCGCGACCGACGAAGTCCGCTTCCACCGGGGACGGGCCGACCTCCTTCCCGCCCACCGTCACCCACGCGCCGGCCGGCACCGTCGTCACTTGCACCCGCACCGGCTGCGGGTCGGCCCGCTTCTCGCTCGGCGGTGTCGCCGCCGGTTCGGTGGTGGCGGCGACGGTCGCCGGGCCGTGAGTCTGTCTACCGACGAGCATGAAGGTGATGCCCGCGACGAACAGCAGGGCGACGACCGCCGCCAGCGCCACCGCCCCGCGCACCATCGGGTCGGAGTCTCGCATGAGCAATCCGTCGAGTAACGACGGGCGTGCGTCGTCGCCGTCGTCTTGAAGCACGACGGGGGAGGGGGCCGGCAGTGAGGCCACCGGCACCGTGCCGTACCCGCGGCACACTAAGCACTGGAACTCGCGGCCCGCGTGACCGTTCTTCACCCACCACATCTTGTCGCAGAAGTTGCACCGGAAACCGATGGCCATGTCGAACCCCCTCTGAGGTCGGAAGCCGTGTGTCGGCCCCCACCCACCGGGCGAAATGAGTTCTGCGTTCTTGACGCGGTGCGCGAGGAAGAAAAAAATCCGCGGCGTAACCTCTTGATCAGACGACACTTGTGGGAACACCGCGGCGGCATTTTTTCGCCCGCGCACGACGCCGCGTCATATCCGGCTGCCCAGTTTCGCCTGCCGGGTGTGAGGATCGGCGGGGGGCGGTCGCTGCTCCCGCCGGGCGACCCAGTTCAGCGGCCGTGGGAGAGTCATCATGGCGAAGCTGTTCGCGGCGCAACTCGTGGCCGGGTTCCTGGTCGTGGCCCTGTGCGGCCCGGCGGCGGCACAAGACGACAAGAAGGCGGAGGCCAAGAAGGAGGGGGCGCCGAAGCTGTCCAAGCTGGAGGTCGTGTCGGCCACCCACGAGCCGCCGGCGGTCAAGTTCACCGTGCAGATCGACCTGGCGCCCAAGGCGAAGATCGACGAGATGTGGGCGAGCGTCGGGCATGATAAGGGGCACGAGGTGATCGACATCCTGGCGGGGGCGCTCCGCCAAGGGGTGCTGGAGGTCAACGGGTTCAGCCTGGGCAGCCCGCCGGAGAACGCCCGCTTCCGCCGCTGCACGCTGACGAAGAAGGACGGGGCGGAGAACGTGTACGAGGGCGAGATCAGCTACCCCAAGCTGAAGCTGGACAAGGCGGAGACACCGTTCTTCATCCTGCTGGCCGACCAGGACGGGCGGAAGAGCAACCACCTGGGCGCCCGCGTGCACCTGAAAACGGGCAAGGTGGTCGGCGACGACAAGGGGAAGGGGAAGGACGGCAAGAAGTGAGCGCGACGGAGGGGGGTCAGACGAATGGCACTTACTTTTTGCTAAATCCTTTGGCCATGCGGCGTTTGATCTCCCTTCGCGGCCTCGTCAGGCGGTCGTACTTCTCCGGCCTGCGCTTGGC
>JANNQE010000301.1:0-5650 GCA_031441625.1 Planctomycetia bacterium | reverse complement strand
CCACTCCGGCACCACCCGCCCAGACGATTCGGATTCCCCGGATTGCCCGAACTCCTTGGTGCGACCGGCGCGGAGAGTCGAAAAAATCCGCAAACCCGCCCCCAGGCAAGCAAGATGCGTTGACATTCCCACCCGGAATTTCTTAGATTTAACTGTGTACTGGTGACGCCCGCTGTCGTAGTACCCGCCCGCCGTCGCCTCTCCACCTGATTGTCCGGAACACCGGGAGCGCACCCCGGCCGCGTACAATCGACTGGTACGGATACCACTTCATCATCCATCGCCCCCAAGCGACCGTACCGCGGCGCGGGAGTTTTTGCCAATGTCCAAGCCGACCCGCGGGGCCACCAAGTCCGGGAACACCGCCGCCCCACCACGGGCCGCATCCCGCACCACCGCCCGCAAGCCCGTCGCCAAGGCCAAGCCGCCCGCCCGCGCCGCCGCCCCGAAGCCGGTCGCCAAATCCAAACCGGCCGTCAAGCCGGTCATCCCGCCGGTGGTCACGAAGCCCACCGCCAAGCCGATCACGGCCAAACCCGCCTCAGCCCCCGCCCCCGCCGCGAAGCCGACGGTGAACGGGAACGGCAAGCTGAACGGCCACGCCACGAAACCGGTCGTGCCGCCCGTCAAGCCGGTCATCCCCCCTGTGGTGTCCAAACCCGCCGCCAAGCCGCCGGTGCCGAAGCCGCTCATGCCCGCCCCGTTCAAGCCGGTCGCCCGCCCCGAGCCGGTCATCGCCGCCGACAAAGACTTGTCGAGCAAAAGCAAGACGGGCACGACGAAAGACCGCATCGCCCTGATGGCGTCCGACCCGTACTGGCTGCACGTGGTGTGGGAGATCGCCCAGCCGAGCGTGTTCCGCGCCGAGGCCGCACTCGGGGCCGACTGGCACGGGGCCAAGCCGATCCTGCGGGTGCTCGACGTGACCAGCACCGACACCACCAGCACGTCCGAGGCGATCGTCCGGAACGTGACCATCCACGGCGGGGTGTCGCACTGGTACCTGGACGTGCCGCAGCCGCCCCGCAGCTACCGCGTGGACATCGGCTACCTGTCGAAGGCCGGCCAGTTCTTCGTGCTGGCGCGGAGCAACGTGGTGACGCCGCCGAAGGCGGGGGCGAGCGAATCCATGCCCGAGAACTGGGCGGCCGACGTGGAGAAGGCCGGGGGCGTCGAGCGGGTGCTGGCCATGAGCACCGGGTTCGAGAACGCCGGCGGGCCGAGCCAACTGAAAGACCTGCTGGACGAGCAGTTCAAGCGGCCGATGAAAGAGGGAGCATTCGGGGCCGGGGCCGTGCCGGGTCGGTTGAAGAAGTTTCACTTCGACATTAACGCCGAACTGATCGTGTTCGGGCAGACCGACCCGAACGCGACGGTGACGCTGCAAAACGACCCGGTGAAGCTGCGGCCGGACGGCACGTTCACGGTGCGGTTCAGCCTGCCGGACAGCCGGCAGATCATCCCGGCGGTGGCGGTGAGCGCCGACGGCCTGGAGGAGCAGACCATCGTGCTGGCCGTCGAGCGGAACATCAAGCGGCTCGACCCGATGACCCACGACATGTACACCGAAGGGTAACGAGCCGCGACCGTTTCGGTTAGCCGCGAGGCGGAGACGAGCGCGTTCCGATTCGCGTTCGTCTCCGCCTCACGGTTTATTACGAGGGGCGGCGATGTTCGGTTGGCTTCTCTCACGACGGTCGCGGCCTAAAGGGCGTTGCCCGATCGGGATCTGCCCCGGATGCAGTTGCCCGATCGAAGGCACCTTCCGGTCAACGAAGTGGGAAGCCTTGTCGGGTGTTGGCTTGGCGCCGGAGGTGGGTGTCCTATACGCTTGCCATTGCCCGGAGTGCGGGGTGGAACTGCTGGCCTGGGACCCATCGGGGAGTGTCACCGCAGACGCCCGACGGCTCCGCTGGCACATGCACGCCGTCTGCACACCGGGCGGGCAAACCATCACCGAGCAGCAGGTGACGGAGTGGTCCTGCTTGGAGGCGACCAAGGCGAGTTCCACCGAGGGCAAGGCCGGTAGTTAGCTCCCCGACGACGAGGGAGTCGACGCCCAACGCGCTCGCCTGCGGCTCGCGGCGACAATCACCCCATGCCCACGCTCATCCTCACCCCGCGGCACACCGAAGATTCGCAGGCCTTGTGGCGGGCGGCCGGGCAGCTCGGCTGGGCAGTTGAACGGCTGCAATCCTGGCGTGTGCCCGACGACCTTCGCACCGTCCCCGAACCCGTCCTCTACCTCGAAGCCCTCATCGGCCCGATGCTCGCCGGGCAGTTCGGCCTGCGGTTGCTCGAACCGCCCGACGACTGGCTGCCGCGCTTGCCCGACGAGTACCGCAAGCGATCCGCCACGCTCACTACCTTCGGCGAAGCGCGGACGCTCACCGCCCCCGCGTTCATCAAACCGCCGAACAGCAAGAGCTTCCCCGCCCGTGTTTACACCGGGGCCGAGTTGCCCGACGGCTACGCCGACGACGCTCCGGTGCTGGTGCAAGAGGTGGTGCGGTGGGAGAAGGAGTTTCGCTGCTTGGTGCTCGACCGCCGGCTCCGCACGTTCTCGGTGTACCTGCGGAACGGAGAGCTTCAGAGGGCGAACGACTTCGCCATGAGCGACGACGAAACGACGGAGGTGACGGCGTTCGTCAACCGCGTGCTGGCGGATGACCGGGTGGACTTCCCACGAACCGCCGTGCTGGATGTGGGGGTGATCGCCGGCCGCGGGTGGGCGGTGGTGGAGCAGAACGCGGCGTGGGGGTCGGGGCTGTACGGGTGCGACCCGGCGGAAGTGTTGGAAGTGCTGCGACACGCGGCGGTGCCGGCCTGACCGACACCGCCGGTAGTGTACCCGCTCCGCTCGCCTGCTACAATGCACCGACCCCCGCGAGGGCCGGCCGATGCCACTGCTCGACCACTTCCACCGAACCCCCGACAACCCGCACACGTGGCGGTCGTTCCATGCCGCTTGGTCGGTGAACATGGTTCGACTGTTGAACGGAGGGGTGTTGCCCGACGGGTACATCGCCACCCCCGCGCGGGATCGCGCCGGCCCGATCGAGGTCGACGTGGCCACCCTGTACCGTCCGGCCGGCGACGAGCCTGACGCCCCCCGTCCGTGGGCGATGGAAGCGCCGACGGCCACCGTCACGGCGGCGTGGTCGCCGAACAATTCCTTCGCGGTGAACGTCCACACCGACGACGGCGATCCGGAGCTGGTGGCGGTGGTCGAGTTGGTCAGCCCCGCCAACAAAGATCGCCCGGAGAAGCGGCAGGCGTTCGTGGCGAAGTGCGCCGGGCTGTTGAACGCCGGCTGCGGGCTGGTGGTGGTGGACCTCGTGACCGACCGCCGGGCCAACCTGCACGCCGAGTTGCTGGCCCTACTCGGGGCGGAGCCGACAGACGGCGGCGGGTCGCTGTCGGTCGTGGCGTACCGCGCACTCGGCGGCGAGACAGACGGGCGGTTGGAGGTTTGGCCGTCGGCGTTGGGAATTGGGCAACCGCTGCCGACCGTCCCGCTCTGGCTGCACGGCGAGTTCGCGGTGCCTCTCGACCTGGAGGCGAGCCACACCGCCGCGTGTATCGACCTCCGCATCCGACGGGCGGGGTAATGCGCATGGCCTCCGGCTGGTGGTTCGACGGCGTGTACCTGGTGGGCCAGTTCGGCCCGCTCCGCACCGGCTGCTGGCTGCTCGTCCACGGGCACGAAGCGGCCGTGCTGGAGATGCCCCCGAGCGGGTGGGGTGAACCCTCCCCCGCAGAGTCGGTGGCCGCCGCGCTCGCCGGCTCGCCCGTGCGGGTCACCCACCTGCTCTGCACCCACGCCCACGCGGATCATTTCGCCGCCCCCACCTTCCACGCCTTCCGCGCCGCCTTCCCCGACGCCCGCCCGCTCCTGCACGTCGGCTTCCGCCGGCACATCGGCAGCGAGTACGGGGTGTCGTTCTTCGACCAACATGCCGACGTGAGCGTGGGCGGCGAGCCGCTCCATCTGATCCACGCGCCGAAGCACAGCGGCACCGACACGATGGTGGTGTTCCGCGGCACCGCCTGCACCGGCGACTGGGAACTGGGGATGCTGCGGTCGGTCCACGACTGGGCCGGGTGGGGCGTGCCGACCGACCGCAAGCTGGAATCGATCTTCCGCATGGAGCGGTGGCCGGCGGAGAAGGGGTATCGCATCCACCGGGTGTTCTCGGTCCACGCGAACGACCGCCGCGACCGCGTCGATTTCCCCGCACTCATGGCCGCCACCCGGGGCGAGGGGTAGGAAGACATCCCGCCCCCTCTCAGGTCTCCGTCATGCGCACCGTCGTCGCCCTGCTGCTGACCGTCACGTTCACCGTCGCCGCCGACCCGCCGCCGAACCCCCGCGAGAAGAAGGTCCGCGACGACAAGGTGAAGGTCGAGGCCGACGGGTTCTGGATTTACAACGACCTGCCCAAAGCGATGGCCGAGGCGAAGAAGGAGGGCAAGCCGCTGGTGGTGGCCCTGCGGTGCATCCCGTGCGAGGAGTGCGTGAAACTCGACGACGACCTGGTGGACAAGGACGAGAGCATCCGCCCGCTGCTGGACAAGTTCGTGCGGGTGCGGGTGGTGTCGACCAACGGCCTCGACCTGAGCACCTTCCAGTACGACACCGACCAGAGCTTCGCCGTCTTCTTCCTGAACGCCGACGGCACCGTCTACGGGCGGTTCGGCACGCGGTCGCACCGCACCAACTGGGTGGGCGACGTGTCAAAGGAGGGCATGGCCGAGGCGCTGAAGGGGGCGCTGGAGTTGCACGCCGGCTACCCGAAGAACAAGGAGTCGCTCGCGGCCAAGCGCGGCCCTGCCCCGCTGCACCCGACGCCCGAGAAGTTCCCCGCCCTCGCCAAGTACAAATCCGAGATCGACTACAAGGGGAGCGTGGTGCCGAGCTGCATCCACTGCCACCAGATCGGCGACGCCGTCCGCAGCGAGTACCGCTCGAAGAAAGAGCCGCTGCCGGAAGACGTGCTCTTCCCGTACCCGCACCCGAAGAGCCAGGGGCTGACCCTCGACCCGAAGGCGAAGGCGACGGTGAAGGAAGTCACGAAGGGGAGTTCGGCGGACAAGGCCGGGTTCCAGGCCGGCGACGAGATCCGCACGCTCGGCGGGCAACCGCTGCTGTCGATTGCCGACGTGCAATGGGTGCTGCACAACACGCCGGCGAAGGGCGGCAAGCTGCTGTCGGTCGTGCGGCGGGAGGGGAAGCCGCTGACCATCGAGTGGACCCTGCCCGACGGCTGGCGGCAGGCGGACGACCTCTCGTGGCGGTCGAGTTCGTGGGGGCTACGGCGGATGGCCACCGGCGGCATGAAACTGGACGCGGTGGAGGGCGACCGCCCGGCGGGGGTGCCGAGGACCGGCATGGCGCTGAAGGCGGCGCACGTGGGCGAGTACGGGGCGCACGCGGTGGCGAAGAACGCCGGGTTCAAGAAGGACGACGTGATCGTGTCGTTCGACGGCAAGACCGACCTGCTGCGCGAGACCGACCTGTTCGCCCACGCCCTGCGGGCGAAGAAACCCGGCGACAAGGTGGCCGTCACGCTCGTCCGCGGCGGCAAGACGATGGAGCTGACGCTGCCGATGCAGGAGTAGTCCTGGTGAACCGGCGGCGTGAGCCGCC
>JANNQE010000300.1:0-6797 GCA_031441625.1 Planctomycetia bacterium | reverse complement strand
AAAAAAGCTTGTGGGTGTCGTGGGGGGTGTTGTGTGGTGTATTGGGGTGGCACTGGAATTCCTGCGTGTGGCGGGAGACCACAGGCAGCAATGCCTGTGCCACCAGTCATTTCGCGTTCGGGGTCACACTCACGTTGTCGTAGTAGATGGGCGAGCCGGGGGTATCGGACACGTTCGACACGTACCCGTAGAGTGCGGCGGCCCCTTCGACGTTTGGATTCGGGTCGTCCACGCTGATCGTCCACTCCTTCGGCTCCTCCTGGCCCCGCTCCCACACCTTGCCCTTCAGCGTGGTCTTACCGTTGGCCGTCTCGGTGGTGAACTTCATCGTGTACCACGTGTCCTTCTTCCAGGTGAATTCGACCTCCTTGCGGATGCGGTTGCGGGCCTCCCACGTGACGATGGTGACGCTCCGCTTGCCGTCGGTCGTCTTCCCCTCCAGCACCAGCAGCGCCCGGCTTGCAATCACGCCCATGTCGGGCAGTTTGCCGCCCACCTCGCCGGCGTACACGTCGGATTGGACGGTGTAGTTGCCGGTCGTCGGCGTGGTCATGTAGGCGTTCGCGCGGGCGAGCGGCGGGCGGCTGTCGTTGTTGATCTTGCTCAGCACCTTCTCTTTCTTCCCGCCGATGTCCACCTCTTCGACGACGTACTTGCCCTGCGTGTTCACCCAGCCGCCGGGGGTGGCACCGAGCGGCACTTTTTCGAAGTCCTGCTTGATGGGCAGTTGTGGCACCACCCGCACGCGGGCACGAGCGGTCAGTTCGCCGACCTTCACGTCCACGTAGCCTTGTTGACCGGGGGCCGGGCTGGCGATGAAGGTGCCGTCGCTCACCACCCCGGCCAGCGGCGGCGGTTGCAACCCCGCCGGCGTCTTCGGCGGCAACGTCAGCACCCAATCCGGCTTGGCGTCGGTCGGGGCGGGCAGCTCGCGGCCGTTCGCGTCCACGTACTTCACGCTGAACTTGAGTTGCGCACCGGGCTTGGTGGCCACATCCGCCGGGAAGATCATGACCGACGCAGGCTTCGCCTTCGCGTCGAACGCCGTCTCTTCGGGAAGCGGCTTGTACTTCGGCTCGGTCGCCTTCGCGCCCTTCTTGCCGACGCAGTATAGGAACTCGGCCGTCTGGAAGTACAGCTTGCCGTTCACGGCGATGGGCGTGGCGTGCGTTTCGAGGGTGCCAGATTTCTTCGGGTCGGCGAACTGGAAGTCGTGGTGGGTGACGTCGTCGTCCGTCGGCTTTTTGTCGATGGGGATGACCGCCAGTCTGCCGTTCACCTCGAAGATGTAGGCCGTCTTGCCGACGATCAGCGGGGACCCGCGGGTGAGAGTGCCGTACTTGCACCGCCAGAGCGGTTTGCCGTCGCCGGCGTTGAAGCAGTACAGCTCGCCGCCGTCATCCGGTATGAACAGTTTGCCGTCGGCCAGGGCCGGGCTTGCCAGACCGAACTTCTTGCCGTTCTTCACCTGCCACACCAGCGCCGGCTTCTTGTTCTCCACCTTGCTGGCGTCCAGGCAGATGATTCGCCCTTCCGCGCCGCCCTCCGGGTTCGGCTCGCCGTGGGCGCAGTACACGAAGTTGCCGTCCACGACGGGCGACGGGTTCACCACCATCGCGCTGAAGTGGTAGCTCCACACGTGTTCCCCGGTGCGGACCTTCATGGCGTGGAGGCCCCCATCCCCGGCCCCGCAGATGAGCAGCCGCTGGCCGCCGATGACCGCCACGACCGGGTTCGAGTAGTACGTGCCCTTGAGCGGGCGTTCAGCGGTGGTCACTTCCCGCCACCACACCACTTCACCCGTCTTGCCGTCGAACGCGGCGAACCGGCATCCGCCGCGGCCCTGGTCGCCCCAACTGCCGTTCACGAACCCGGTCAGCAACAGCCCGCTGGCGGCGTCGAACAGAGGCGACGAGATCCGCCCGCCGTACCCGGTCACGCGGCCGAACTCCTCGGTCAGTTGCCGCTGCCACTTCACCTTGCCGTCGGCGGCGTTCAGGGCGACCAGCGTGCCGGCGGTGGTGTGGGCGAAAATGGTCTTCTCTTTCGGGTCGGCGGTCAGGGTGGTCCACCCCAGCCGGCTGGACACGATGTCGGTGTGGAACACGCCGAACTTCGTCTCCCACTTCTTCTCACCCGTCTCGGCGTCCAGGCAGTACACCCGCTCGCCCTCGGTCGATTTGCTCGCGTCGTACCCGCCGATGGCGTACAGGTTGCCGCCCATGACGAGCGGGGCCGAGCGCCCGCTGTACTCCTTCTTCCAGAGCAGGTTCTCTTCCGTCCCTTTGTCCAGGCTGAACGAGTCGGGCAGGCCGGTCTCGCGGCTGACGCCGTTCTGCTCCGGCCCCCGCCAGTGCAGCCAGTCGGCAGCGTTCACCGCGGAGGGCGCAGAGAGCGCGGAGAACAGCAGCAGCAGGCGGAGTCGTGAAGTGTAGCGGACTGGCGAGGGCATGGACTGCTCCAGTGGGGAGGGTTGTCTTTCTCTGCGTTCTCCGCGCTCTCTGCGGTGAATCATCCGGATCTGACGAAACGGCGGGCTTTCATCTCGAACCGCGGGAGCGAGCCGGGCGGCATGGGCACCACTTCGGTGCGGAACAGCAGTTCGTCGCGGATGGCTCGGCTGATCGCGTCGCACACCTTCTTCGCGTCGGCGGCGGGCGTCGGTTCGACTTCGACTCGCAGGTCGGCGAGCGGGCCGCGGTCGTCCACCACCAGCCGGAATTCGACCACCTCCGGGAAGCGGCGGACGACGGCCTCGATAGCCGAAGGATACAGATTGTTGCCCCGGACGTGAATCATGTCGTCTGCCCGCCCGATGACACCGCCGTCCAGGTACAACCAGCCGTTCGCCGGGGTCGCCGGGGTGCCGACCCGCACCAGGTCGCCGGTGCGGTAGCGGATGACCGGCGAATCGGGCCGGCCAAGGTTGGTGAGCACCAGTTCGCCCACCTCCCCGACACCCACTTCGCGGTCGGTGCCCGGTTCGAGCACTTCGGGGATGAAGTGCCCTTCGAGTAAGAACAGCCCACCGGGGTTTTCCAGGGATTCACACGCCACCGGGCCGACTTCGGTCAGGCCGTAGTGGTCGAACACCCTGGCCCCGAAGGCGGTTTCGATCTTGGTCCGCGTCGCCGGGATGTTCCCGCCCGGTTCGCCGGCCACCACCACCGCCCGCACGTCCGATGCCGTCAGGTCGATCTTCTCAGTGGCGGCCACGTGGCACAAGTGCAGGGCATACGTGGGGGTGCAAAACAGCACCGTCGCCTTGTGCGCGATCAGGAACTTCAACCGGGCGGTGGTGGTCATTCCGCCGCCGGGGAGGGTGAGCATCCCCACTTGGGCCGCCGCCTCGAACGCCGTCCAGAAGCCGAGGAACGGGCCGTAGGAGAAGGCGAAGAAGGCGTGTTCGCGGCTGTCTCCCACTCGCGGAGCGAGTGGACCACTTCCCGCGAGTGGGGCACGGGTCAGCCCCATCAGGCGGAACGTCCGCCGCCAGCAGGCGATCAGCCACCGCCAGTTGGTGTCGGTGTCGAGCCAGCGGAGCGGCTGGCCGGTACCGGTGCCCGAGGTCTGGTGCAGGCGGGTGTAGGCGGTGATCGGCTCACTGTGGTTGGTGCCGTAGGGCGGGTGGGCCTGCTGGTCGGCGGCGAGTTCGGCCTTGCCGGTGAACGGCAATCGGCGGTAGTCGTCCCAGGTGCGAACGGACAGCGGGACGAGTCCGGCGTCGGCGAACTTGCGGGCGTAGAACGGGTTGCCGGTGGCGACGGCCGCCAGCACCCGGCGAAGCTTCCGCAGTTGTTTCCGACGCAACTTGGTTCGGTCGGGGAGTTCGTTCACGATACCGCCCCGGACGGAATGCGGCGACCCGGCCTTGCCGGGTCGATACCCGCCGGCCGGCGGGGGCTTACATGAACTTGTCGCGCGAGGACGGCGGGTGCGAGCCACGAGCGAAAGGCACCCGCCACCTTTTTTTCAGCCGACACCTGGAGCGAGTGGCACCGGGTGAAAATCGAGTGTCGGCAGCACTGCCAGTATATGTGCGGCAGGATGCGTGCTGCGATCGGGCCGAGGGGCGAGAAAATGTGTCGCAGCCTGTCACACGGCACCGCGGCACGGGTACGGGGGACAACTCCCCTCAACCCCCGGTGCCGCGATGGCCCTGTCCCGCGAAGTGGTGTCCAAGTTCGACGGCAAGGAAATCGTGCTGATCGCTTCTTACGGGAACGGCATGAGGGTGGTGCAACTGCGGCTGTACGTCGGGTCGGTGTGCGTCGACCAGCGGGCGGTGTCCGCTCTCGACATGAGCACGCACACCCTCCGCGGGCGGTTGAAGATGACGCCCGAGCGGAGCTTGCCCGTCACCGCGACTCTGAAAATGGCCTGGTTCCAGAAGCCGACGTACACGGTACAGGTGGGCGAGAAGGTGATCCACGAAGAGCAGGGGCCGTGGCACAGCCTGTAGGTCGATCGGGCGAGCCGAGCGGCGTGAGCCGCCGGGTTCAGTCACCCGCCTGTCGACCGCCACGGGTCGTTGACACCCGGCGGCGTCGGCTTCGGGGTGGCCCGCCAGGTGGGAACGGGCGTCAACCGGGGGCCGGCGACTGACGGGGGTGGTGTGGGAGCGAACGCCCTCGCCTCTCCGGTCGCCCGCCACGGGTCGTTCGGTTGCGGCGGACTCAGCGGCGTGGTCGGTGTCACCGGTGATGCCACTGTGGGCAGGTCGGTCGGCTTCGGTGTGGCCACCCGAACGGGTTGGGGAAGCGGGGTGACGGTCTCCGCTTTCACCACCTCCACAGGAGCCGACGGGAGAACGGCCGGAGGTGCCGCTTTCGGTTCGACCGCCGGCAGTTGAATCGTCGGCAGCGGCTTGTCGAGCGATTGCGAGGTGGTCGCCACGGGCGGCGGCTCAACAGTCGCGATGGCGGGCGGTGGCGTATCTTTGGGGGCCGGCGGTGCGACAGCCTGTGCGCCCGCTTTCGGCAGCTTCGCAAGCACCTTGCCTGGGATCACGAACGTCTTCTTGGTTGCCGTGTCAATCACTTCGGCCAATGACGACGGGTCCGACGGGTCGGCCGCCCGCACCACCTTCACCAGACGGTCGCTCTGCCCGGCCGTCCGCATGACGTACACCGTGTCGGCGTCGGCTTTGGCGGCGGGCACCGCCGGCCACGGCTGGGCGAACGCCCCGCAGCCGCACACCACACAACCCGCGATGGCCCAACGCCGGAACATGGCCCGCTCCGGAAAGGGAGAGACGAAACCGGCGTCCGTGCCGGCGCGAAACGTCCGTGTCGTAGACGGTATCGGCTGGCGCGGTTGTGCGGGTTGAATCGGATTGGCGGGGTGGACTACTTCATTCGCTCGACGAGCGACCCGCTGGGGAACGTGTGCCCGGTGTGGCAGCCGGTGCAGAAGTGGTAGCCACCCGGCCGGGTGCCGCTCACGTGGTCGCCGGCGAAGGCGTAGAACTTGCCCCGCTGGCCCTTCGCGTCGGCCGCCCCTTCGGCGGACGCCACCTTCCCGTCCGACCCGAGGCCGACGAGCAGCGTCGGCGCGCCGACCGGCATCGGGGTGCGAATCCCCCCGCGGTCCGTCACCTTCACTTCGTGCAACTTCTCGAGCGTGCCGCGGACGACGGGGCGGTCGGGGTCGTCGAAGCGGTCGCGGTTCGAGGCGTAAAACACGATCTTGTCCAGGCTGCCGGGCGGGTACAGCGGGATGATCGGGGACGCGCCACCCGAGGCCACGTTGCCGGGGATGTCCGCGCCGGCAGCAGACGTCGTCAGTTGCTCGGCGTGCAGGTCGCCCGTCGGCCCGGTGTACTGCCCGGTGGCGAGTGCCAGTGTGCCGGCCGTCGTCGGGCTGCCGCTCGTCGGCACGCGAATCGGCCCGTCGAGCAGCGGGCGCGAATACACCGCCACCGGCTCGGCGTCCACCAACTCGTGGTCGTCGAACAGCGGGGTGAGTGCGCCGGTGGCGTTCGGGTCGGCCGACCAGCCGGCTTGCGGCAGCGAGTACAACCCGTAGGCATTGGGGGCGACCGTATCGCCGGAGAGAGGGGCGGCCGAAACCAGGACTTGGTCGCCCGGCAGCGGCGACGGGGTGGCCATCGACCACTTCCGCCCGTCGGCGGTGGCGGCGGGTGCCCACGTCAGCCGGGCGGACTCTTGGTCGGGGAACGGCATTCCGGCGGCGAGTGAACTGGGGGCCGACGACACTTGCCCGTATTCGGCCGATGCCACCCGCAGCGGTTCCGTCTCGGGCGATTCGGCGAACGTGCCGAACGGCGTCGGCCGGCCGGGGGCGGGGGTCATGAAGGCGATCCGCCCGTCGAACAGCGGGCGCGGACGCCACACGGGTTCTGGCAACTTCAGCCCGACGCTGAACTGCTCGGAGGCGGGTGTCAGGCGGGCCGCCATCCAGCGGTCGGCCGGGGCGGTCAGGCCGGCGGCGGGTGGGGAATGCCGCACCAGCCCGGTGCCGTGCCGTCGTCCGACACCACTTCGTCTTGCCGACTCCAGACGCTGAACATGAGGAAGTTGTCGGCGGTGACGCACGGCCAGCGGTCGTTCGCGCGAGTGGCGGTGAGCGTGCGGGCCGGCTTGCCCGGCTCCTGGATCCAGATTTGTGTGGCTCGGCGGTCACGCCCGCCCAGGTCGGGGAGTCGACTGGCCCTAACCACAATCTACACATGTTACGAGTTACGAGTTACGCAGTTGGCCGTTTTCTGGGAGTTTGGGTAAGTGAGATCCTTACCCACATTGCCCCGACGCATCCAGATTCCGGTCAGAACTGGC
>JANNQE010000299.1:0-4983 GCA_031441625.1 Planctomycetia bacterium | reverse complement strand
TTGGAGGATCTCCTGCGGCCGCTCGGTGATGACCACCTTGGCCGCCTTCCCTGGCATGGCCGCCTCCGCACGGGGTGTCAATCTGGAGAACCCCCAGAGGATGACGAACCCAGCCTCTTGATGGAAGGCCGATTCAGCCAGCCTGATCTAGTGGGTGAACCATTTTGTGTTGCGCGGTGACGGCGGGGAGGTTCTGATGGGTGGACCCGAAGGAGTCCGCCATGAAGAAGTACCGCGTCACCCTGACTGCCGACGAGCGGGAGCAACTGGCCCGGTTGATCGCCACCGGCAAGGCCGCCGCCCAGAAGTTGACCCACGCCCGCCTCCTGCTGAAGGCCGATCAGGCCGACGGCGGGCCGGGGTGGCGCGACGAGCGGAGCGCCGAGGCGGTGCAGGTGAGTGTGGCCACCGTCGAGCGGGTGCGGCAGCGGGTCGTCGAGCAGGGGTTGGAACTGGCCCTGGTCCGCAAGAGGCAGGACAAGCCGAGCCGGGAACGGAAGCGGGACGGGGCGGGCGAGGCCCGCCTGATCGCCCTGGTCTGTTCGTCGGCCCCGGACGGGCGGGTAGCGTGGACCCTGGAGATGCTGGCCGACAAGCTGGTCGAGCTGAAGGTGGTCGGGTCCATCGGCCCGGAGACGGTGCGGCAGACGCTGAAAAATACGAGATCAAGCCGTGGCTGAAGGAGCCGTGGTGCATCCCGCCGGAGGGGAACGCCGAGTTCGTGTGCGCGATGGGGGACGTGGTGGAGGTGTACCACCGGCCGGATGACCCGACCCGCCCGCCGGTGTGCCTGGACGAGGCGAGCAAGCGGTTGGTCGGCGAGGTGGTGCAACCGATCCCGGCCGCGCCGGGACAGCCGGAGCGGTTCGACGACGAGTCCGTGCGGAACGGGACGGCCAACCTGTTCATGACCTCCGAACCGCGGGCGGGGTGGCGGGAGGTACTGGCGACGGACCGCCGGACGGCGAAGGACTTCGCCGAGGTGCTGCGGTGGCTGGCCGAGGAGGTGTCCCCCGAGGCCGAGCGGATTGTGCTGGTGATGGACAAGCTGAACACGCACAAGCGGGCCAGCCTGGACGAGGCGTTCGACCCGGAGCGGGCGCGTCGGATCGCCGAGCGGGTCGAGGTGCCTCACACGCCCAAGCACGGCCGTTGGCTGAACGTGGCGGAGATCGAGTTGAGCGTGCTCACCCGCCAGTGCCTGGACCGGCGGATCGAGTCGATGGCGGAACTGCGAACGGAGTTGGTGCCGTGGGTCGAGGAGCGGAACGACCGGGGCATCGGTGTGAATTGGCGGTTCACCACTGCGAACGCCCGCATCAAACTCCGCCGCCTCTACCCCACAACACAAAATGGCTGATCTACTAGTCATGCTCTGTTGATTCTCCGTACCCGTCCGGCAGCGCTGCTGATGACAGCTTCGCCGCATTTCGTCCGACGGGCCGACGCCCGGCGGTTTCACTCGCCTGAATGTCCGATGTGACCCACCGCCTCGATTCCGCCAAGGCCGCGACCGTCAGCGCGGCACGAACTGACTCGTCCGTGCTCACCGAAGAGGAACTCGCCATCCAGATCGTCCAGGCCGGTCGCACTTGCGCCGGCCGCGACGGAGGAACCCGATCAAGTTGACGGGGTCAGTCGATATCGGTGCGGGCCTCGTTCGAGTTGCGGTCGACCGCCCGGTCGCGGGTGCCCGGACCGTCGAAGTTGTAGAAGAACCAGTCGATGCCCGAGTCGCCCGCCAACACGTCGTAGTCGTTGTCGTCGTGGACGGTGCCGTCGGTCAGCTTGAAGGCGAAGGCGGCGTTCGTCAGTGCGGCCACGCGGGCGGCGTTCGACCCGGTGCCGACCCACACCCCGTGGATCGCCCGCAGGGCGGTCAGGTCGCTGTCGTAGTCGGTGTATCCCGCGATCAGGATGTCGTCGGCGTCGCGGCCGGACAGTTGGTCCGCCCCGTCCCCGCCGATGATCAGGTCGCGGCCGTCGCCCCCGACGAGGATGTCGTTGCCGTTGCCGCCGACGAGGACGTTGTTCCCGCCGCCCCCCTGGATGCGGTCGTTGCCGTCCCCGCCGAAGATCACGGCGTCCTTCTCCAGGCTGTCCCCCAGGCGGATGTAGTCGTTCCCGCTCTGGCCCAGCACCACCACCCGGTCCACACCCGCCCTGCTGAACGCGAACCGAGAGCGGTTGTCGCAGTCGTTGTCGCAGTCGTTGTCGTCGTCATCGTCGTCGGTGCAGTTGCCCGTCTCGCGGATCTTGACGAAGATCTCCCCGTTGCGGCCGTGACGCTCCCGCACGCGGATGCGGTCCTCGCCCGTGCTCCCGCCGATGTACAGCGTCCGCTTCCCGTCGGCGTCCAGTTGGATGTTCGCCACCCCGACTGCCACACCCTTGGTGGCCGCCGCCCCGGTCAGGCCGGACTGATCCGTCGCCGTCACGCTGACGGTGTAGTTGCCCAGGCCGGTGTACGTGTGCGCCACCGCCTTCGACACCCCGCCCGTCACCACCTGCACGGCCGACCCGTCGCCCCAGTTGATGCGGTGGGTGAACCCGGCCGCGTCGTCCCCCGGTGTCGTGTCGTTCGCCCCGAGGGTGAAGGTGAGCGTCTGCCCGCGGACGCCGACCGACGGGCCGGAGACGGCCGCCGTCGGCGCGCCGATGACGGCGAGCAGTTCGCCCACGGCCGCCCGCACCGTCGTCATGGTGGCGGCGCTCAGGTTCTGCCCGGCGGCGGTGGTGAGGTAGGCGTTCAGCCCGGCGACGGCTTCGGGGATCCGCTGGTTGACCAGCGCCTCGCCGGCCTGCACCCACTTCGCCACGAGGGGGTTGGTGCCGGTCAGCCCGCCGGGGATGGCACCGGCCAGGGCGCGGAAGTCGGCGATGAAGATGTCCCGGACGAACTGCGGCACCGGTTGCGTCTTGCCGATGGTGTCCGTCAGGTTGTTGACGGCGGTGGACAGGGTGATGAACGTGTCGATGTCCACGCCCGAGGTGGCGACCGTCACCATCCCGATGGCGGCGGTGTTGAACCCCTGGAGGGCCGTCCCCGCGGCGGGGATGTTCTGCGTGATCAGCTTGTACCCGGCGTCCTTCCAGTTCGAGACGAGCGTGTTAGTGCCGGTCAGCCCGCCGGGGATGGTGACGGCCAGGGTGACGAAGTTCGTGATGAACGTCACCTGGTTGTCGTACGACGTAGGGACCGTAACACCGATGGAGTCGGTCAGCCCGACAATCTGCTGCGAGAGGCCGATGAAGGTGTTCAGGTCGATACCGGAGCCGGCGGTGGTCACCAAGTCGAGCGCGACGGCCGACGCCGTGTTGATCGCGGCGGTCGCCGCCGGCGTGTCGCCGGCCGCGATCCGGTCGAACGCCGTGTTCAGCGGGTCGGCGAGGGGGTTGGTGCCGGTCAGACCGCCGGGCACGAGTTGGTTCAGCACGGCCTTGCGGTCGGTCGCCTGCGACTCGTAGGCCCCGATGTCCACCTTCGGGCCGAACTGCCGCGGCTGGCCCCGCTGGTCCGAGAAGGAGACGCCGGTGTTGGTGCCGGCGTTGACGGCGGAGCTGCCGGCTTGCAGGGCGACCGTCTTGGTCGGCCCGCCGTTGTCGGCGAGCGGCCCGAGGAGCAGTGTCGCCACGGGCACGTCGATCAGGTTGTTCGACGAGGCGGCGGACAGGCGACCGTTGGTCGGGACATCGTTCTGGATGTTCGACCCGTTACCGCCGTTCGTGTTCCCGGACAGGATGGTGTTCTTGATGATGGCGGCGGTGCCGAACTGCCCGAAGGCTCCGAACGTCGTGGTCGTGTTCCCGGTGATGGTGTTGTTCGTCAGGCGGGTGTCCGCCGCCCCGGAGTAGACGGCCCCGCCGCGGAGCGTCGCCGAGTTGCCGACGAACGTGCTGTTCTCGACGACGAGGGCGGCGGCCTCTCCCGAATTCGGCGTACCCAGCCCGCCCCAACTTTGAAGCGCCCCGCCTTCGTTGGCGGTGTTGCCGGTGAAGGTGCTGTTTCTGACATTCAGGGTGCCGAAGCTCCAGATTGAGCCGCCATAGCCTGCCGTGGAGCCGCCGGTCAGCGTCAGGTTCGAGAGCGAGAGCGACCCGGTGTAGCTCATGATGAAGTGGCGCTTCGGCGCACCGCCGATGGCCAGAGTGATGGACTGACCCACGTCGAAGGGGCCGTTGATGGTCACATCGGTGTCGATGCGGAAGGCGGACGACGTACCGCCGGTGGTGTCGCCGGAGTCGCCGGTGAGGGTGAGGGTGATCGTGCCGGTCAGCCCTTCGGCGAAGCCGATGGTGTCGGCCCCGCTGCCGGCGGTGCTGCCGTCCACGCTGATGTCGAGTTCCGCGGCGCGCACGGCCTCCCGCAGCGTCACGAGGCCGTCCACCGTCATGTTGTCCGCCAGCGACGTGACCAGGATGGAGGCCGGTACGTCGCGGCTTTCGAGTTTCTGCAGGTCGAGGCGGGTGCGGGCGGCACGCCGGCTCGGCTTGGGAGCCGGCGGCCGGGTAAACAGTTGGCGAATCCAGGATCGGACGGGCATGGGACGAACTCCGGGTGGGGGGATGATCGCTCTCCGCACCCCCACAGGCGTCGCCACCGCCCGAAACGCGCAGTAGATAATTGAGAATCTTTCGTCGACGACATTTTCGCTCCCGCCGCGATGCTCCAATGACTCCGGTTTCGCAACCCCAGCCACAGATTCCGGGTGATCGAACCGAGGCGATTCGCCGACCGGCAGTTCCGGGGTGACCACCGATGTCCGCGTTCACGGAATTACTGACGGCCGCAAACGAAGGGGACGGTCGAGCCGTCGAGGATCTGTTCCGCGTCGTCTACGAGGTGGTGTCCGTTTAGTGTTGTAAGCGGTATCCCTGGTCTGATAGGGTGTTGTGTACGGGTTCTTGGCATTTCGCGTTGGGAGGGAATCCCGTGGGCGAACACGACCTGAGTCGCTTCTGCTGTCGCAATCCCCACTGCCC
>JANNQE010000298.1:0-1777 GCA_031441625.1 Planctomycetia bacterium | reverse complement strand
CTCGGTCACTCATTATTGGTGGTACCGCAGCGAGGTGCAGGAGGCGAAGGACGTCGCGGCGAGCATTCAGGTCGCGTACACGCGGGTGGACTCTTCCTTCGTCACGGGGGCGGTCAGGTGCTTGCTGGTCATCACCGCCTTGAACCGCACGTCGCCGGTGCCGACACCCTTCACCTTCACCTTGAACACCGCTTCCGTCTTCGGCGCGAGATCGGAGATGGCGTCGAACGCGACCAACGGCGGGGGCAGGGGCGGTTCCGCGCTGCGCGGGATCCATCCCCCCGTCGTCCTGATCTGCGGCATCAGTCCACCTTTCGTCGGTCCGCTGCACGACACGAACTCCAATTGGGGCGGAAGGATGCATCTGATGTTGACGTCGCTGTCCGCCTTCGTGCCGGTGTTCGTCACCTTGATCTCGTAGGTCAACTCGCCGTTCTTCTCGACCGGGTCCACGCTGTCGATCAGTTCCATCCGCAGGCCGGGGATGCCCTCCACTGCCGTCACGCACTCACCAGTGGCGAACGCCTTGAGGTCGCCGCTCGCCACGGCCTTCAGCGTGAGTGGGCCGGCCGTGTGCGTCACGCCCTCGAACTCGAAGGTCTTGTTCGCACCGGGAGTCAGCGCGCCCGGAAACCACCGCAGGGTCTCGGCATTCACGGCCGCGTCACCCGCATGAGAAACTTTGAACCCGGCCGGGATCGTCTGCTGCACGGCCACCGCGCCGAGCGGCACCTCGCCGGTGTTCGTGACCGTCACCGTGTACTTACCCTTCGTGCCGATCAGTCGTTCCTTCGGCCCGCTCACACTCACGTCGAGTTTCGGTGCGACGACTTGCACGGTCGCTTCGGCACGGGCCGACAACTCGTTCGCCCCGACGGCTATCACCAAGCACTTCTGAGGGCCGGCGGAAGAGTTGGCGGTGAAATATTCCGTGTGCGTCTTGCTCTCACCCGGTTTGAGGCAAACAGCTCCGAGGCCGGTGCGGGGGGCGAAAGCGCGGCACCCCTCGTTCTTCATGAGATCGGCGGTCACGTTGTCCGCCGGGCAATCGCCGGTGTTCGTGACCGCGTACTCGACTGTGATCGTGTCCCCCACGGCGACCTTCTCGGGCACCTTGATCTTCACCTCCAGCTTCGGCTCCTTCACCACGGCTTTCATCGCCGACGTGCCGGTGAGCGTCACCCACGCCTGACAGGTCATTTCGCCCTTCGCCGGCTGCTGCAGCGTCACCGTCACGCTCTTGGTCGTCTTGGCGTCGAGCATGCCGAACTCCCACAGGTGGACGCCGTCGGTCGGTTTCACTTCGGGCTTGGTGCCGACGATCTCGGTGCCCTTCGGCGCTCGCACTTGCAGCACCACTTTTTGAAGCGCCTGCCCGCACACGTTCCGCACGTTCAGCGTGTACTCGGTCGGCTGGTTCGCCTTCACCACCGCCGGGCCGGACCAGTCGATTGCCACGGCCGAGTCGTTTCGCTGCACCGGCTCGGTGGCCTGGGCTTGCACCACAGGGGTGTTCTCGGCCGGCGGGCTGGGGTCGGTGTGCGGGATGAACGTGGGCGGGTCGCCGGGGCGTGCGAGGCCGAGGGCGGCACCACCGACGGCACCGGCGATGAGCAACCCGACGATGGTGCGCTTCCAGGTCGTTCGCATGGTCGAGTCCCTTTTCCGCGAGGTGAGCAATCCGGGCAAGTGCGGGCGACGTGATAAACCGGGGCGGCGGCGGGGTCAAGCCGAAGTGCGCGGACCTGGCCGGGCGAGCCGAGCGGCGTGAGCCGCC
>JANNQE010000297.1:0-2428 GCA_031441625.1 Planctomycetia bacterium | reverse complement strand
GAGGCGTGCGAGGGTGGGACTGCTCATCGTGCGGCCCTTGGCGGAAGTCGGGAGGACGACCATCCTCATCAGAGCCGAATCGCCGATGCATTCCTATCCACCTATTCCGGAATAGCTTGCGGAAAGCTACGTGCCATTCGGCCGACACGCTGCGGGCAATTCGGCTTTCGGCGTTGCGCTCTTCGGTCGGCTCGACCGCTGAATTCACCGGTAGTGTGTTGCTTCAACCCTGCCGGCGGTGTCAAGCGAGGGAACTGACGAATGCCTCGGACCGGTTCCCCGCCCGCCCACTGGCATCTCCCCGATGGATACCTCCCCTTCGGCTGACACGTGCACGACCGGCTCGGCCGATTGCCGCCGCACTTCCTTGAACTGCTCGGGCTCGATGCTCACGTCACACATCCCCATTCCCCTCCGTGACGCCTCCCGAATCCCGCCTCGTACCCGGCCCGTTCCACCACGCGGTCGGGCCGCGCTCCCGCGGGGGTCGCGACTCCGGTCAGGTCTACCACAACTGCGTGAACGTCAGGGCCGCTCGCGACCAGGGCATTGACGGACTCGCACAGATCCATCCGAGATGTCGCCATTTCGACTCGAGTACCGGAAGCCGTGCGCCTCGGAGATGCGGTTGACCGGGCGGAGGTGCTCGGTCGTGTCCGGGCTCACTGGGTGACGGGAGAGTGAGCTCGGCACCCTCGTTCGGGCAGTGCAAGGCGGTGAGAATCGGATCCGAAGGTCGGTCGGCGTGGGTCACCAACCTGGGTCGGCGTGGGACACCAACCTGGGCCACGGCGACCCACCCGGTCCTTCTTTTCTTTCTTCTCTTCTGTCTTCTTCTTTCTGTTCTTCTCTTGAAAGAGAGATGTCCCACCGTCCTGGCTGTGACCGATGACCCCCTCTTTGCCTTGAACCGAGCTGACACCAAACCCCACCTCAACTCTTTCCTGCGATGACAGGATGTCGGTCCGGTCAGGCATTCGGGTGGGAGTGTCGGGGATCAGTGGCACCCGGTCGCCCTTGTACGGTTGTCGACACGAATGGCACTTACTTCTTGTTAACCCCTTTGGCCATCTGGCGTTTGAGTTCGGCTCGGGGGGTGGTCAACCAACCGTCATGGTCCTTTCGCCGCTTCTTCCGCCGCGGCTCATATCGGTCGGGTCGGTCGGCGACCCGGTGGGTGGCGATCGCATCGAGCACCTGGTGGTACAGGGCCCGTCGCTCGGCGGTCCGCCTGGGTCCCATCGCCAGCAGCGGCTCGAACGCCTCCAACGTCTGCATCGCCCCCTTGAAGCTGATCGACCGCGGCGGGATCCCGTGCCGCGCCGCGGCCTGAGCCATGACCGTGCGGATCAGGTTGTAGGCCAACACGTGTGCCCACACCTCCTTCCGCACCACCTCCGGCGTCTGGCCCCGCAGCTCGTCCATCTGCATCGTCGACTTGAGCGACCGCAGGTCGAGCTCGTTATTCCACCGGGCTCGGTCGAGCGAAGCCAGGTCCTCCCGGCTCGCCTGCTCGGGGTCCAGCAGGGTCGTCACGACGACCACCGACCGGGTGCGGAACCCCGCCTGCGCCACGCGGAAGCGGGCCTCGCGGACGGTGATCGAGTCCGGCAGTGCGTGGTACGTCTGCCGGTCCACCGAGCGGATCGAGGCCGGCTTCTTCCAGACCACGAGGTGGTCATCCTGGCCCAGGCGGGTGCCCTTGCGGAAGTCGGCCCGGCGGTGCGCCGACAGCCGGCTGACGGTGTCGACGCCCCGCTCCTTGAGCAGATGCATGCCGACCCACCCCGACATCAGTCGGTCCCCCACCAGCACGCCGCCGGGGCAGAGCACGTCCCAGAGTTGCCGCAACAGGCTGACCTCGCCCTCCCCTTTGCCGGCGTACCGGGAGAACCCGAGGTTCACCACCGCCCCGCACGCCAGCGAGATGACCGCCCCGATCCGGGCGATCGGGAACCCCAGTCCCGGCCCCTGGTTGTACACCTGCGGGGAGGCCGCCTGGTTCGCCGCGGTGTCGGGCATCGTCACCGTCGTCCCGTCGAACAGGTACACCCGCCGCCCCTTCCACCGCCACCCCCGGTCGGCCCGGTCGTCCAGCGCCCGGCCGACCGAGCACGCCGCGGTCGAGACGAACGCCTCGGGCAACCGCTGGCGGGCCCGGCAGTATGCCCCGGTCCGTGCCGAGCACGCCTTCTGACCTCGTGCGACGCGGTGGGCGATCAGCCGGGCGACGGCGGCCCGGCACGAGTGGTCGGCGCTGAGCACCTGGGCGAGGAACACCCACAGAGTGACGAGCGGGGAGAAGATCCGGTCCAGCCAGCCGCCGACGGTGGTCAGCGCCTGCGACAGGAGTTGGTCGGTGAGGACGTCGGTGAACGGCAGGCCGCCGTCCTGGAGGAACTGGCGTCGCAGGGTGTCCGCGTGGGCG
>JANNQE010000296.1:0-1757 GCA_031441625.1 Planctomycetia bacterium | reverse complement strand
TTGGAGGATCTCCTGCGGCCGCTCGGTGATGACCACCTTGGCCGCCTTCCCTGGCATGGCCGCCTCCGCACGGGGTGTCAATCTGGAGAACCCCCAGAGGATGACGAACCCAGCCTCTTGATGGAAGGCCGATTCAGCCAGGGTGATCTAGGGGCCGCGGCCGCCGCCGTCACCCGGCTGGTGACCGCCGTGAGGGCGGCGTCATGCTGACCCTACTGCCGGGCGACCGCATCCTGGTCGCCGTCGAACCGGTGGACGGCCGCAAGGGGATCGACTCCCTCGCCGGCGTGGTCCGGTCGGTCCTGAAGGGCGATCCACTCTCGGGCGACCTGTTCGTCTTCAAAACTCGACGTGCCGACAAACTCAAGATCCTCGCCTGGATGGGCGACGGGTTTGCCCTGTACCTGCGTCGGCTCGAGAAGGGAACCTTCGCCTTCCCCACGGCCGCGACCCCGGAACTCGCCATCACGACCACGCAACTGGCCATGATCCTCGGGGGCGTCGAGTGGGCCAAGACCCGCACCCGCACCCGGTTCCAGCAACCGGTGTAATTCTTCTCCACGGACGTGATAGGTTCGGACGCGTCGCGCGTCTTGCTTGACATGGCGGTGTCATCCGAACCCGAACTCCTCACGCCCCGCGAGCAACTCGCTCAGCAGCTCGCGGAGAACGTACGCCTCCACGCCCGGGTCCAGGAACTCCTCACGCTGGTCGCCGGTCTGCGCGGCACCGTCGAGAAGCAGCAAGACCATATCGCCAAACTCGTGAAGATGCACTTCGGCCGTAAGAGTGAACGGATCGAAGGTCCGACCCTCTTCGACGACCTGCCCGGCGATGGTCCGGACGAACCCGCGCCGCCGCCGCCGGTCACGCCCGAACCCGAGGTGTTGGTGCCCAAGCGGAAAGGGCACGGGCGCAAACCGAACCCGGCCAACCTGCCGCGGCGACGCGAAGCGATCGACCTCAGCGAGACCGAGAAGGTGTGCCCGTGTTGTGCCGGGGTGCGCATCCGCATCGGCGAGACGATCCGCGAACGTCTCGACTACACCCCGTCGTCGGTCTTCGTTCGCGAGATTGCTCAGCCCACGTACGCGTGCCGAAGTTGCGAGCAGGCGGCGCATGCGTTGGACCCGTGGGCGTACCTGACCGACGTGCTGACGCAACTGGCCGCCAAGCCAGCCGACGTGACCCATCTGTTACCCGACGCATGGGCCAAACAGCACCTCCCTGCCAGTCACTGAGTTCCCAACTCGCCGCGCCCGAACTCATTGCACACCCACGCCCATTCAGTCAGAGGACGCTTCCGAAGGAACATAACGGGAAAAGGCCGGTCGACAACGGGTCCGGGAATCGGCGCAGTCATCCCAGACCGATCCGGCCGGGCAGTCACTTCCTGAGCAATGTCCGGTACGGGCGGTCCGTAACAAATAGCTGTAGCCGTTTGGTACACTACCCACGCACTCGAAACCCTGGGCGGTTCTGGTAACGCGGGACAGCCCCAATCGCCCCCACGCCGGTTGGCCCTTACCGTCTTCGGGTCGTACCGAATCGGGATCCGACTCCGCGCACCGCTCACGAGAATGCATGATCCGCGACAGGTGTTTAGAAGTGAAATCTCGAGACTTCTCGCTGGACGCGACAGGTTTCAACGCAAGTGCCGCTCGGCACTCGTTTTCAGTGCGAAATCGGGTGGAGATGCCCCTGTCTTCCGGCACCTGGGACCGAGGTCGCGTTCAACGCCGACGAACTCCTGGTGT
>JANNQE010000295.1:0-4937 GCA_031441625.1 Planctomycetia bacterium | reverse complement strand
TGCTGGAGCCGCTTGTCGAGGCCGGGGGGGTCCCCGAACTCCGAGATCGCCCAGTCCGTGGCGTCGAGTATCATGACCGCACTCCCGCGAAGGTGCCCGGTATACCAAACCCACGAGATGTGGGCAATCGACAGGCTCGCGCGTCGGGCTAACATTCCCCCATGCTCCCGCTCGCCCTCCTGCTCGCGCTCGGTCAGCCGGACGCCGCGTTCGTTCGCGGGGTGGACGCGCGCGACGACGCGAAGGCCGCCCGCCCGTTCTTCATCGAAGCGGCCAAAGGGTACGACGCCGAGTGGGAAGCGGGCAACCACTCCCCCGCGCTCGCCACCAACCGCAGCCGCGCCCACGCCCTCGCGGGAGATTTGCCCGGTGCCATCCTGGCCGCCCGTGAAGGCCTCCGCGACACGCCGTCGGATGTCGAGCTGATCCGCCAGCTCGAAACCCTCCGCGACGCCGTGCCGTACCCGCCGGGCACCCGCCCGGACAGGCCGGGTGGCGTGCGGATGCGGCTCAGCCCGTGGGACGTGTTCGCGGTGGCGGCGGTCGGCGTGCTGCTACTCGTGGTCGGTGTGGCCCGCCGGTTCACCACCCGCGACGGCTGGGCGATCCCCGTGGCGGTCATCGGTGCCGTCCTGCTGGTGTTGGCCGGGTTGGCCGTGTGGCAGTTGCACCGCGAGGCGTCGGCCGAGCCGCCCCCGCTCGTGCTCGTCCGCCAGACCACCCTCCGCAAAGGCAACGGCGACACCTACCCGTCGCGGGTCGAAAGCGAGCTGCCCCGCGGGGCGGAAGTGACCCCACGCCTCCGCCGCGGCGGGTGGGTGCAGGTGGAGTTGCCCGGCGGGGTGATCGGCTGGCTGCCGGAAGAAAACACCAGAAGCGAGTGACGGGCGAATGCGGAATGCGGAGCGGGGAGTGCGGGATGGAAGACACATTCAACCCGTAGGGGGTTGGCCATGAGTGCTTCCGTCATTCCGCACTCCACGCTCCGCATTCCGCATTTGAGACACCCCTCTTGGGTTCCGCCACCGCTCGGGGGTGTTGTCGGCCTGCCACACCAGCACGGCGGCGGGGTCGGCCCGTAGTTTCACGCACTCGTCGCTGCCGGGGGCGAACTGCCGACAGGTGCCCGGCCGCCAGTCGTAGTGCCGGCACCGATCCGCCGCCGGGTCGTACCACGCGCACGGCGAACCGGACGGGTCGGCGGACAGAGTCAGCACCAACTCGGCGTGGGCGAGCCGCAATTCGGCGGGCATGAGCAGGAACAGCTCGGTGTCGAACGCGGCGGTGTCGAACTGCGTGGCGGTCATGCCGCGGGTGACGACCGGCTGCGGGCCGAACGCCGGGTTGGCCGCTTCGAACGGCGGCAGGCCGATGCCGTGGCAACATTTGCCACACCCGCCGCACGGGTCGGCTTCGGGCAGGGGGAGTCTCATCTCACCGCCGGGGGATGTAAAGCGGGCGGTAGAGCGGGATGTACACGGGGCGGTACGGCGGGGTGTACGGCTTGTAGGTCGGCATCGACGGCTTGGGCGAGGTGTACGCCGGCAGCGGGTCGCGGTACACGGGCACAGGGCGGTCCACATACACCGGCACCTGCTCCGGGTCGGGTCGTCTCGCCTGCGGCGGCGTCCAGCCGAGTTTCTCCGCCTCCTTCGGGTTCACCTGCCCGAGCGCGTGCAACGCGGACTGCTTCACCGTCTCGTCCTTGTCCTCCTCGATCAGCTTCCGCAACAGCGGGGTGGCCTTCGACCGCACCTCCGCGCCGAGGTAGCCGAACACCTCCGCGGCGGCCACCCGCACCATCGGCTCGGCGTCGGCGGTCAGGTCGGTGACGGCCGGCAGGCAGTCGGGGCCGATGGCGGCGAGTGCCTCCACGAACGGGCCGTGCCCCGGTTGGGTGCCCGCCTTCTTCGTTGCGGCCACGTCCGCCTTCAGTTGCTCCACCAGCTTCAGGATGGCGGCCTTCGCGTCCGGGCCGATCTTGCCCACCTCCTCCGCCGCCCACACCCGCACCTCCCGAAGTTCGTGCCCGAGCAGGTCCGTGAACAGCGCCAGCCGCGCCTTCGCGTCGAACTTCAGTTGCTTGAGCAGTGTCGCCCTCTCGACGAGTGGCGTGTCCTTCGCCGTCAGCCGTTTGCGGGTCTCCTCCGGGCCGAACGCGGCGATCAGTTCGGCCGCCAGTTTCTTCTCGTCGGCGGTCACCTCTTCGGAGAGCAGCAGGGGGAACACCGCGTCCGCCGCCGGCTTCGCGTCGGCTCCGAATTTCAGCAGCACGGTCAGATTCCGCTTGCGGATCGACGTCGCATTCCGTTCGTTCAGCCCGGCGGCCAGGGCCGGAATCACGTCTTTGCCGGCGGCGAACAGTGCGTCGGCGAACAACCGATCCCCCTCGGCGGCGTGAACCCCGCCACCGGAGGAACACCCCGCCATCCGTTCGGCCAGCTTCGCCGTCACCCACTCCTTCGGGATTCGCTTGCTCTCCTCGAACTGCACCTTGATCGCGGTGACGAGTGCGGAGTGCAGCGGCCCGCCGTCCTTGCTCATGACCTCCACGGCGGTGGCGAATTTCTCCGCCGTGTCCGGCTTGTAGAATCCGGCGGCGAAGGTGCGGAACTCCATCTTCGCCTTGCCATCGGTCACGGCCTTCTCCAGCATCGCGGCCAACTCCGGATACTGCTTGCCGAAGCCGTCCGACGCCGGGTTGAGGAGGCGGAAGGAGCGGATGCGGAGGTCGATGTGCGTGTCGGCGTCGGCCGCCATCTTCGCCACCAGCGGGCGGAGTGTGTCGGGCACTTGGCCGGCCTTCACCTCGGTGAACAGCAGGTCGAACGCCTTCGCCCGCATGTCGGCCGGGGCGTCGGCGTCGTCGAGCAACTTCTCGGCCACCCGTCGCGTGTCGGCGTCCGGCTTGGCGGCGAGCAGGGCGTCGTAGGCGGCGGCGCGGAGTTCGGCCGCCGTGGTCCTCGCTTCCACCAGCTTGAGCAGCGTCGGGCGGAGTTCGTCGGAGAGCGGGTTCGATTTGCGAAGATCAATGGTCAACTCTTTCACCGCCGCGTACCCCAGTTCGGGGTCGGCCTCTTCCGCCAGCTTGAGCAGCGTCTGCCGGTGCGTGGCCGGCATCGCCTCGCCCCGATTTCGGGCCTTCTTGAACTGGTCGAACGCGCACCACCGCACCGACTTGTTTTCCGTCTTCTCGGCCAGGATCGCGTCGAGGGCGGCGGTCATGCCGTCCGGGCGGGCGAACGTCGGGTCATCCGTCCTCGCCTGTGCGGCGCGAGTCCGCAACTTCGCCTCGGCCGCCCGGTTCTTCACCACCCGCACCAGCACCTTGCCGGCCTCGGCGTGGGCGTGCTTCTCCCACAGTTGCGTTGCCGCCTTCATTCGTCGCTCCTCGTCCTTGTCGGTCAGAAACGCCTCCCAAACGGGCACCGCGTCCTTCGGCTTCACCTCCGGGAACGCTCGCACGGTGCTCACGAACTCGGCGGCGGCGAGCCGCACGTCCGGGTCTTCATCCGCGAACGCCTTGCGGATCTGCTCGGCGGCCTCGGCCCGCAGTTCGGGGGTGGTGCGCGGGTCGGACAGCCACGCCTCCACCGGCGGGCGTGAACGAAGGGCCAACTCCCGCAGCCGCGGGTTCGTGCCGGTCAGGTCGATGAACGGGTTGTAACGAGTCGGTGCCGGCCGTTCCGGGTGGGTGGGTGGGGTTCGCCGCGGTTCGGTGCGCGAACTGGTCGTCGGGGCGGCGGCATTTGGCCCGCCCAGGTTGCCCGGCCCGATCCCGTAGAACACGACGATCGCGATGACACACACGATCAGGGCGATCACGGCCATGGCGTTGAAGAACCGCACGCGGGTCGAGTGGGGGGATTCGGACATGACCGGCTCCGGGTGTGGTCAAATGGCGGTGTGATTCTACGGCCGGGGGAAACCGGGCACAACGGCCGGCGGCAACCGCTACCATGACAATTGCCGTTCCCGAGGTTGGGCCATCATGTTCCGTCGCTCCCGTGCCCGCGAAGTGGCCCTGCAACTGCTCTTCCAGTTGGACCAGAACAAGAAGCCCATGTCCGAGAAGGCGGTGACGGCGTTTGCGAATGACCGCATCCCGCGTGACCCCAAGAGCGCCGCGTTCTGCCTGGAACTGTTCAAAGGGGCGAAGGCCCACCGCGACGCCATCGATGTCGTACTGACCGCCACCGCCGAGAACTGGCGGCTCACCCGCATGTTGCCGTCCGACCGCAACGTGCTCCGACTGTGCGCCTACGAACTGCTGCACACGACCGAACCAATTCCCGTTCTCATCAACGAGGCCGTCGAACTGGCCAAGCGGTTCGGCACCGTCGATTCGCCCGGCTTCGTCAACGGCATCCTCGACCGTGTGGCCAAAATGCGGAGCGAGAAGGCGAAGACCGATTTCACCGCAGAGAGCGCAGAGAAGACAGCAGTGAACGACTCTCCGACTCCCTCCTCTTGATTGATTTCTCTCCGCGCTCTCCGCGCCCTCTGCGGTGAAATTCTCCCCCATGCCGCGTGGCGACCCGTTCACCGCCCTGTGCCAGCAGACCGCACTCCTCTCGCGGCGGGTGGCCGCCGACTTGCACCTGCACACCACCGCGAGCGACGGCGCGTTCACAGCGTCGCAGGTGGTGGCGTTCGCGCGGGCGGCGAAGCTCGACGCGATTGCGATCACGGATCACGACACGTTCGCCGGCGTGGGTGCGGCGGTCGATGCGGCGGCGGGCAGCGGGCTGCGGGTGATTCCCGGTGTGGAGGTGTCGGCCGAGTGGGACGGGAAGGAAGTGCATGTGCTGGGATACATTCTTGGCGAACCCGGCCCGCAAAGGGCGCGGGTGCAAACCAGTGAGCCGTTCGCACCCGCGGCCCAGGGCGGCCGGGGTCGCCAGGGAGACCCCCACCAACACCACAGCCGACGCCGC
>JANNQE010000294.1:0-4258 GCA_031441625.1 Planctomycetia bacterium | reverse complement strand
TACCTGGGGGTTTTTATCACTATTTGCGGGGTGCGCGCCGTCCACGGGCTACGGGTGTGCCGGGTTGCCACACCCCCCCCCCCGCACCCCCGTCCCCCGGTCCCAATTCTCACTTGCCGTTCCGCGACGGGCGGAGCAGTTCTTCGGCCACCTGCTTGGGCGTCGGGCGGGTCGGCTCGGCCTCCTGCTTCTCCCGCCAGAAGCACTTGAGCGCCACCTGCGAACACCGCTCCTGGAACTGCGCCGGCGTCTCTTCCAGGTCCGGGAACTTGTCCACGAAGTCCATCATCTCGTAGCACTCCCGCTCGTAGGCCCCCAGAATGCGGCGGGCCATCCGCTTCTTGTCGGCCGTCTCCATGTACCCGAGTTCGACCGCCTTGTCGATGCGGCCGGGGCGGGTGCTGATGAACTCGGTGGTGCCGTCGGGCAGCTTCCGCGGCAGGCCCAGCGCCGGGTCCACCTTGCTCGTGTCGTTCGTCGTCACGACGGTGAACACGCCGTCGTTCCGCTCCACCCCGTCCAGGCAGTTGAGCAGGCAGTCGAACGTGAGCGGCGGGGCGAAGCTCCGCCCGCGGTCCTTGTCGTCGTCGTCGCCCCCGCGGCCGCCGCCGCCCATCATGCCGAACAGCCCGCCCATGCCGCTGTTCTTGCGGGCGACGTTCTCGCGGCCGTGGAACACGTTGTCGATGTCTTCAATGAGCGCGATACACGGCACGTTCATCTGCATCTCGCTCCACGCCTTCATCAGCTCGTGGTTGCCCATCTCGGCCAGGTTGTACACGTAGATGGGCATGTTCAGGTCTTCGGCGAAGGCGCGGGCCAGGGCCGTCTTGCCGGTGCCGGGCGGCCCGTACAGCATCCACCCCCGCTTCCACGGGATGCCCTTCTCGCGGTACCAGTCGCGGCTCTTCCGCCACAGCTCGATCTCCTTGATCAGGTCCTTCACCCGCTGCGGGAAGATCAGGTTGTCGAGCGCCTTGCCGTTGTTCGTCGGCCGCTTGCCCAGGTCGTCGGCGGCGTGGGCGATCAGGCGGTAGTGCCCCTGCTGGTACCATGCCAGCCCGTTGTCGCTGCTGTCGTCGTCGTCGTCCTTGGTGTGCCGCTTGGGCACGTGGTGGATGACGAACCGGCTCTTCGCCTCCTTCTCCTCCTTCTCGTTCGCCCAGCTCATCTCGTTGCGGTCGGTACACGCGGCCGTCAGCATCTTCTCCACGTCGAGGGTGCCCCGCACGAACGTGAGCGTGCTGTAGATCTTCGTCGCGTTGCTGTTGCCGTTGCCCTCGCCCTTGCCCGGCGTCTTCTTCTCCTGCTGGTTGGTGAAGATGAACGGCACCAGCCCGTTCCACAGGATGAGGGTGCGGTTGCCGAAGATCTCGTAGGGCACCAGGCCGTAGCGGCCGTCGCGGTGGAACTCCCACTGCGCGCCGTACATGCGGTCGTAGTTGCGGCTCCGCTTGTACTTGGCGATCAGGTGCGCCGTCACCGCGTCGTGCGCCGACTGGGTGGGGATCTCCACCCGCTGCACGACCAGCGCGACGCACCGCCACAGCACGTCTTTCACCTTCGAGAACATGGACGCGACGACGCCCAGCGCGGCACCCACCGCGGCCAGGCCCCACCCGCCCAAACTCCACCCGGCACCGTCGTTGGCGAACAGCATGTTGGGCTTCTCTCTCAGTCGAAACAGGGGGACACGGAAGGCCCGGATCAGACACGCCGACCGGGGGGAGGTTCGCACTGGGGCGAACGGCGCGACGTGAGTCCGCCGGTCATTTTCATGGTGAACCGGCGGCGTGAGCCGCCTGGGTGCAGAAGCACCCACGGGCTGACGCCCGCGGTTCACCCGGAACCGGCGGACTCACGTCGCGCCGCCCACCCGTGAAAAACGGAACCGGCCCCGCGGGGCGAGTCCGGCCGGACAGAGTCCGGACGAACCGCGGCGGGGCCGATCGATCATCGTGGGGTCGCCGAGTTGTTCGCCGGCGACGGCGACGGATTTTACGCGGGCGGTCAAGAGGGGGTGGAATTTGTCACGCGAGGCGCTCTCACTCCCGCGGGGCGGGGTGGCCGAACATCTGCTCGTACTCGGCGTAGACACGAGACATCGCGACCGACGACCGACGACCCGCCGTCGGGGGCCACCCGCAGGCGGACATACTCGAGCACGCCGCGGGCGGCCAGTTCGGTCTCGGGCAGGTCGCCGTACCGCATCCGCTGGAGGAGCAGCGACTTGTCGTCCCCGCGGTGGGCCTCGGCGAACTGGTCGGCGACGGCGGCGAGGGTGGTCTGCCCGCTCAGGAGGGCGTTCACCAGCTCCTCCTTGTACTCGATCCGCTCCTTCATGTTGGTCATGCGGTGGCACATCTGGCGGTCGGTCGTCTTGCACTCCTCGATCGACTCGTTCAACTGATTGGCGTCTCGCACGTCGGCGTAGGCGGCGGACAGCCCGCCGGGGTAACAGGCGGCGATCACACCGACGAGGGCACCGACGACGGTCGGGAAGGTGATCCAGCGGGGCAGCGTGAACAGGGTGCGGAACAAGCGCATCACGGAGCAATCCCTCGGGTGAGACGCCGATGCGGGCGGGGGGAGTGTGGCCGCGAAGTCGCCCGTTCGGAACAGTCGCCCGTTCGGAACGAGACCGCGCGGCGAGTCCCGGCCCGTCACCCGGTCGGGTCCGCGGGGCGGAACCGAAACGGGTGATGGGGGACGAACCCCGACCGACCGGCGTCGGACAACTGTGGAACACGAACCGCGGCAGGAGAGCAATGGATCGGCCGGCTGCCGCCGGCTCGCCCGCGGTACGACCGCGGGTCTTGGACACTCGTCGGCGGGAGGCCGCGGGAGTGCGTTCAGGGAGGGAGGCCGATCACTATTGATTGGAACACGCAACCCCCGTTCCGGTTCCGTGAAACTCCAGAAATCCGCGAACGAGGCTGAAAAACAAGGGAATTCGTCGAGCCGCGAGGGGCGTGTGAAGGGCGTGTGTGCCGGCTTTCCGGGCACCCCGTGCCCGCTCGAACCGTGTCCAACCGGACGAGGTCTCGATCACGGGTGAGTGTTGTGGTCGGACGTGAGCCGGCTCTCGGCCGGTGGCGGTAGCGGCAGCGGGTACTCGGAACCGAATTCGGCGTGGAACTGAGTCAACAGGGATTGGCGAGAAGAGGCGGAGTGGGGCGTGGAAAACGCGGCACGCAACAGGGCGACGGCCACCCGTTCCAGGTCGCTCGACCCCGGGAGGGAGTTGCGATACTGGTCAAAGAATGTTGGCTCCGCGGACACGACTGACAGGTAGAAGTCGGCCGCGTTCCGCAGCCGCACCGTCCCATCAGCCAAGGCACTGCTCAGTCCGTCGAGCGACCGAACTCGGTCCGCACGGGTTCTGATGGCGGTATCGATCTGCTGACCGGAGGACTTTGCCTCCTTGATCTGACCGACGTACTGTTCGTGGCAACACACGTCATGAACCAGACCGACCACGCCGCCGGGGTAAGCAACACTCACCCCGGTGAAAGCGAGCAACGCCGCCGTCACCCAGGCACTGATCCGAAAGGCCGTCCGCCGCCGCATGCGAGAACCCCATCGTCCGGGAGTGAGAGGCAGTCAGCCTCACCCTAGTACACCCCTTCTCTGACAGCGGGCGGGAGAAAAAGTTCGCAGCAAGCGAGACTTCTCACACCGTACGAACACCTATACCTCTGCTGAATACCGCCGCGAGCGCCCGACTTGACACGCGGGCCGAAAATTCCTCACACACACGGAGACCACCATGCCCGACGCCATCCGATGGCTGTATCACCGCAAGTCTTGAACGACGTGCGCGAAGGCTCAGGAGTTTCTTGAGCGAACCGACACGACGGCCGGCGAGACGGTGCTGGCCAATAAGACGAAGCTCGGCGCGGCGGACGCGCTCGCGCTGGCGAAGAAGTCGAAACGAGTGATCGCCACCCGCGGGAAGAACGTGGTGACGTTCGACATGAAGAAGGACAAGCCGACCGACGACGAGCTGCTGGCGGTGCTGCTCGGGCCGACCGGCAACCTGCGGGCACCGGCCGCGGTGGTCGGCGACACGCTCGTCGTCGGCTTCAGCCCGGAGGTGTACGCGGAGGTGCTGGGGGCCAACCCGTAGGGCGGCGTGAGACGCCGGGTTTGATAGGGTGGCCGACTCTCGCCGAGCGTCGGTCGGGGGCCGACGCGACTGACTCCGGCGTGGTGCGAGTGTCGGCGTCCTCCAACTGCACGCTCGTCACACCGGCCG
>JANNQE010000293.1:0-8350 GCA_031441625.1 Planctomycetia bacterium | reverse complement strand
CCCACCTTCCTCTCGTGCCCTCATGTGCCCTCGGCGGTGAATCATGTCTTCTTTCCAAATCCACCTGCCGGACCTCGCGGCCACTGAAGAACTCGGGCGGCGGCTCGGGCCGCTACTCTTTCCGGGGGCGGTGGTCGCGCTCGTCGGCGGGTTGGGGGCGGGCAAGACGCACTTCACGCGGGCGGTGGCCGAAGGGCTGGGTGTGCGGAACGCCGCCGTCGTCACCAGTCCGACGTTCACCCTCATTCACGAGTACCCCGCCCGTCTGCCCGTCTACCACTTCGACACCTACCGACTGAATTCGCCCGCCGAATTCGTCGCGCTCGGTACCGACGAATACTTTTACGGCGACGGCGTGTGCCTCGTCGAGTGGGCCGACCGCGTGACGGAGCTTCTGCCGGCCGAGCGGTTGGAACTGCGGTTCGAGGTGCTGTCGCCCACCGCACGCCGGGTGAAGGTGATCCCTCACGGGGAGCGGCACACCGCCCTCGCCGAGGCGTGGGTGCGAGAATGGCCCCACGTGTCCGATGAAAAGTCGGCCGGCACTTGAAGGATTCGTGAAATTTTGACAACGGGCTGTCAGTCGCCCTGCGAGCGGATGAATGGATCACTCCGCTGCATTTTCAGCCTTTCTCACGTCGGCGTTCGTCAGTCGGTTGGTCCGCACAGCCGAAATGTGGCGACATGAGCCGTCGTGTGGGTGACGGTGCGAGCGAAATCGCTTGACTGCGTAAATCCCCCACCTTTACATTTTCACTAGGCGCTTGTTGCGGACGTGGACGACGGCTTCCGGCCGAACGCACTCGGGGATCGAGCGCGGCCCGTTCGCAGGACGCCCCTCACCGGACACCCCATTCTGATGCGTGGGAGTCCGAAAGGTTAGCCGGCCATGCTCGTGCTGTCCAGGAAAAAGAACGAGTCGATTGTCATCAACAACGACATCGTCATCACGGTGATCGAGATCCGCGGGGACAAGGTGCGGTTGGGGATCGTCGCCCCGAAGGACGTACCCGTCCATCGCGAGGAGGTGTATGTGGCCATCCACGGCAGCGCCCCGCCGGTCGCCCAGCCTCACACCACGACCGGCTGACCCCCGGCCCCGCCCTCCTCGCACCCGGTCTCCCCGACCGGGCCGGGTGACTCTCACCTCGTCGCCCGTATCCTGTCGTCATGAAACCGCTCGTCATCGCCGTGGTCGGCGCGTCCGCCGACCGCCGCAAATTCGGCAACAAGTGCGTCCGCGCGTTCGCCTCCGCCGGATGGACGGTCTATCCCGTTCACCCGACGGAAGCGAGCGTGGAGGGGTTGCCGGTATACCGCAGCGTGGCCGACGTGCCTGAGCCGAAAATCGATGTGGTGAGCGTGTACCTGAACCCGAAGGTGGGACTGGGCGTGCTGCCGACGTTTGCGGCCAAGCCGGTGGGCGAGGTGTGGTTCAACCCCGGTGCCGAGTCGGATGAACTGCTGGCGAAAGCAAAGGAACTCGGGCTGCACGCGATGCCCGCGTGCAGCATCGTCGGCTACGGCATGAGTCCGCACACGTTCGCGGACGAGTGACCTTGGGTCACGGCGCGAGGTCAGTCCGCCGGAGCATCAATCACTCGGTCACTTCGGCTCGATGACGACGGGCGAGCTCGGAGAGAGACTCACCGTGTTCGCCTCGGAAGGCTTCCGGAAGGCTTCCGGTATGGCCGCGTAACCGGACACACGGGCGTTCGCCTCGGCGTTGAAATGGACGTAGTATTTACCCGGAATCGCTTTGACCGTGAACGACCCGTCCTCACCGCACACTCCACCCGCCGGCTGAGTATCCTCGAGCGGCTGGAACGACACCGTGAGCCCTTTCGCGGACTTGCCCGCAGGCAGCTTTACCGTCCCCATGATCTCGACCGGTTCCGACCGTTGGGGGGGCGCGCCGGAACAGCCGCACAGGACGGCCAACACGAGGCACGGAACGAGGAGCTTGAGTCGCATGAGTGGTTCCCGAGAGGGTTGTGAACGAAACAGGCCGGAGGACAGCCTCCGGCCCGACGGGTGTCGATGTGAGCACGATCAGTCGAGGTTGACGACCACCCCGTCCGTGGCACCGACGGTGTACTTCAGCACGAGGAAGGTGATGCTGTCGCGGACGAACCGCACACTGCCGTCACCCATCGCCACGTTGATGCCGCCGGTGTGGAAGGCGAACGGCTCGTCGTTCGGGCCGCAGTTGTTCACCGTCCAGCGGCAGGTGCTGGGGCCGCCGACCGGCGTGGCGTTCTGGTTGATGCGGGCGACCTGGGAGCCGGTCGAGTTGCTCGGGCCGGAGACGCCGTTCGCGACGGTGTCCGGGTCGGCCCACGAGTAGACGCGGCGGGCGCCCGTGAACACCACGCCCGCCCCGCTCAGGCCGTCAACCGGGATGGCATTGAAGCCGCCGGCGGTGGTCGGCGACGGGCGGCTGGAGGCCGAGCCGAAGGTGCCGACCGACGGGTGAGCGCGGCTCGCGTCTTCCATGCAAAGGAAGGTGTTCGAGGTGCCGTCGGTGACCCCGACGATGGGCCGCCCGTCGCAGGTGAGCATGCCCCCGTGTTTGCCACCGGCCGGGGCCGTGTTGTTCCGAATACCGGTCACGTCGTCGATGTCCGTCTGCGTCGGGAACATGTAGTCGAACCCGCCCAGTTGGTAGACGGGGTCGCGAGCGTCGCCTCCGATGGGTGCGCTCGGGCAGATGAACGTCTTGATCTTGCTGCGGGCCGCCACCTGCCCGTTCGGCCAGCGGTTGTCGTCGTAGGCGTAGCCGATCGACTTCGGGTGCATGGCGGTGTAGCCGGTGACGCTTAGTGGGGTGCTCACGTCGAACAGGCGGAAGACGTTCTCCTGCTCGATGTACGGCAGGATCAGGGTGGCCGTGGAGTGGACTGAGTAGGTCGTGCTGCCCCCACCAGTGCTGTCGCATTGTCCGATGCTCGGGAGCACCCCGTAGGCGCTCTCGAAATTATGACAGGCCAGGCCCATCTGCTTCAGGTTGTTGCTGCACTGCATCCGCGCCGCGGCCTCCCGCACCTTCTGAACGGCGGGCAGGAGCAGGCCGATGAGGATGGCGATAATCGCGATCACCACCAGCAGCTCGATCAGGGTGAACGCAGCCCGACCCGGACGCATCTTCACGGGGAAACCTCGTGTCGTGGAAAAGCACGGAAGCCCACGGCACGCGGTCTGCGGCGAGGGTTAGAAGACTTTACACAATGCATTGGGGCCGATAGTGAAGATTTCAAGTGGTTTGAATGATGGTTCGGCGATTGGCACTTCGTTCCCAGAGAATTCGGGCGCCCGCTTTCCAGCCACTCAAGAAATGGGGTGCAATTCTAGCCTGAAAGTTTGCGCGACGGCGGCGTTCGTCACCTGACCGGCCCTCACGTTCACCCCGGCCAGAAGAGCCGGATTATCCGCTACGGCCCGCTCCACCCCTTTATTCGCCAGTTGCGCCGCGTACGAGAACGTCGCGTTCGTGAGCGCGTAGGTGCTGGTGCGGCCGACCGCGCCGGGCATGTTGGTCACGCAGTAGTGAACGATGCCGTCCACAATGTACGTCGGCTTGGCGTGCGTCGTCGGGCGGCTCGTCTCCAGGCACCCACCCTGGTCGATGGCCACGTCGATCACCACCGCCCCTTGCGGTAGCAACTTCAGGTCGTCCCGCTTCACCAGGAACGGGGCTTTCGCCCCCGGAATGAGGACGGCACCGATCACCAGATCAGCCGTGCGGAGGCAGTCGAGGATGTTGTGCCGATTGGAAAACAGGCCGGTCACGTTCGGCGGCATCACGTCGTCCAGATACCGGAGTCGGTCGAGGTTCACGTCGAGGATGAACACGTTCGCCCCCAACCCGGCGGCGGTCTTCGCCGCGTTCGCCCCGACCACCCCGCCGCCGAGCACGATGACGTTCGCCGGGGCCACGCCGGGCACGCCGGCGAGCAGAATGCCACGCCCCTCCTGCGGTCGCTCCAGGTACTTCGCCCCCTGCTGGATGCTCATCCGCCCGGCCACCTCGCTCATCGGCGTGAGCAGCGGCAGCGTGCCCTTCGCGTCCTTGATCGTCTCGTAGGCGATGGCGGTGATGCCCGCCGACAGGCAGGCGTGCGTCAGCTTCTCGTCGGCGGCGAAGTGGAAGTACGTGAACACCGTCTGCCCGGAGCGCATGAGCGGCCACTCCTCGGGCAGAGGCTCTTTCACCTTCACGATCATGTCGGCCCGCTTCCACAGGTCGGCCGCGGCCGGCACCAGTTCGGCCCCGTTGCGGGTGTACTCGTCGTCCGAAATGCCGCTGCCAAGGCCGGCCCCGGATTGGATGAGCACCTGGTGCCCGCCGCGGGTCAGTTCCTCCACCCCGGCCGGGATCATGGCCACGCGGTACTCGTCGCCCTTCACTTCCTTCGGCACGCCGACGATCATGGGACTCCCCTGCTGCTGCGGATGAATGTGTGCGGTATTGTCGGCGGGCGACTTGCGGATTCAACCACCGGCGTCGGGAGTGTAAACTGTGAAGACGCCAGACTCACGCCCGGAGTCCTCCCGTGTCCACCGACCTGCCCGATCCCGACCGCACGCAAGTGCTGCCGCCGGCCGACCTCGCTGGGTATGGACTGGCGGCGACCGAGTCGAGCGAACACGTCACCCTGTCGGCGGTGGGCGACTACCGCATTGTGGCGAAGCTCGGCGAGGGGGCCATGGGGGCGGTGTACCGGGCCGAGCGGCAAAGCACGAACCGTGTGGTGGCGCTCAAGGTGCTGTCGCGGAAGGTGGCCCAGCGGCCGGGGTTCATCCAGCGCTTCCACCGCGAGGTGCGGGCGATGGGCCGGCTGACGCACCCGAACATCGTGCGCTACCTGGCCGCCGGCGAGGCGAACGGGCTGATCTACCTGGCGATGGAACTGGTGGACGGCGGGAACTTGGCCGAGCGGGTGAAGCGGGCCGGGCGTCTGGATGTGGCCGACGCGATGGCGGTGGGCGTGGCCACCGCGCGGGCGCTCGAGTACGCCCACCAGAACCAGATCGTCCACCGCGACGTGAAGCCGGACAACCTGCTGCTGACGGCCGACGGGCGGGTGAAGCTCGCCGACCTGGGATTGGCGAAGGCGACCGACGACACGGACGTGAGCCTGACCGGGACCGGCACAAGCATTGGCACCCCGCAGTACGCCCCGGTCGAGCAGATCCGCGACGCGAAACGGGCCGACGCCCGCAGCGACCTGTACGCCCTCGGCGGGGTGATCTACTTCGCCCTGACTGGCGTGCCGCCGTTCGCCGCGTTGAACTTCCTGGAGTTGGTGAAGGCGAAGGAGAAGGGCGTCTACCAGCCGGCGTCGGCGAAGAACCCGGCGGTGCCGGCGGGGGTGGACAAGATGTTGAGCAAACTGCTCGCCCGGATGCCCGAACACCGCTACCAGACGGCGACGGACTTCCTGCAAGACGCCGAGTGGGGCGGGTTCACGGCCGACCGCCTGAGCGGGCCGGGGTCGTGAGCGACCCGCCGGCGAGTCGTCACCGGCCCTCCGGCTTGCCGGGGTACAAGTACACGTCCACGCAGAACTCCTGGTAATCGAACCGGCCCTTGCGGACCCGCAACTCGTGCGTGCAGTGGTGGCCGAGCCACGCGAGCAGCGGCTGCGGAATCCCCGCCCGCCCGGACGGCATGACCACCCACACGCGGCCGGGGACGTTCGACATGCGTTGCAGGCGCTCGACGGCGTCCGGCACGTTCAGGTTCATCACTTCCGGCGACCAGTCCGCGTAGTGCTCGATGATGTCCACCTGCGCCCCCGCCACGCGGTCGCCCGGCAGGCGGTGGGCGGTGACGTACTCCGCGGCCGTCCGCAGGTCGGGCCGCGAGCCGTCCGCCTCGTGGCTGACGACCGAAGGGAGTGACCCTAGGCAGGCGAGCAGACCGCACCCGAGCGCCGGCAGCCACCCCGCCGGCCGCACGGCGGTGAAGATGCGTGCGACCGCGTGCCCGGCGGCGACAATCGCGCCGACGGCGAACGGCATCACGTACGCCGGGTGGGTGGGGAAGACGAGTGGTAAAGCCACGGAGACCGCGGGCAGGGCGCTCGTGACCGCCACCCAGTACCAGCTCTCGCCGTTCCGCTCGGCGACGAGCATGACCACCCCGCCGACCGCCAACAGTGCGACCGGCCAAGAGACCAGGTTGACCGCCGACAGGAGCGTGTGGGCGGGCGAGTACCCCCAACTGCCGTCCTGCTGATACCCGTGCAGCAGCGGGTGGAGGTAAGCGAAGTAGACGGCGGCGAAGACGGCTGTGGCCGCCGCGATGACGGTGAGGACACGAAACGGGTTGCGCCGATCCGCGACGGCAGCGGCCCCCATTCCCACGCCGATGACTCCCATCAGCGCCGCCGTCACCGGGTGGCAGGCGGTGGCCGTGAGGGCCGCCGCAGCCGCGCCCGCGGCCCACCACACGGACCACCGGCGGACGGCCACCGCTCCGCACCCGATTGCGAGGGTGGCGAAGAAGACGGTCGGCGTGTAGTACCGCGCCGCCTGACTGTGGAACAGGTGCTCGGGCCACACCGCGAGGAGGACGGCGGCGGCAACTGCCCGCGGGCGGCCGGAACGATCTAGCAGGAGAAAGAGCAGGCACGGGGTGAGCGAGCCGAACACCGCCGGCATTACGCGCGTGCCGAACTCGGTGCGGCCGAACAGCCCGTTGTTCAGCGCGTGCAACGTGTAACTGAAGGGCAGAGCCTGCGACATGCGGGCGGTGGGGGTGTCGGACCGGTCGCCCGACACCCACGCGTCCGTCTCGATCAACGTGTACAGCTCGTCGTTGGCGAAGGGCCAATCACCCAGCCGCACGAACCGCAAACCGGCGGCGAGGGCGAGCAGGGCGAGAGCGACGAGCAGGCGGGTCGGCATGGCATACCAGGTTCGGCGGACTGGCTGGTGTCACCGGGGCCGGCGACATCAGCCGATCTCTGCCGTCTGGTCTTTAGTACACGCCGACGACGGTGGTGCCGGCCAGCTCGGCGAACGGCCGCACCCCGCTCACCCCGTCCCACGGGTACTTGTCGAACGGCTTCTCCCGCTCGCCCTCGTCGCGTTCGGGGAACCGCGGCACGAAGAACTCTTTGGTGAACGTGCTGAGCAGTACCCGCCCGGTCTCGCCGTACGGCACCACCTCGTTGTAGTCCTTCGGGTTGACCACCTCGATGACCGCCCGCGGCTGCGGGGCGTAGTACGAGATCTTGAACCCGTCGTCCGGGCCGATGGGCTTGCTGCACGCCAGCCCCATGAGGGTGTTGCCGTAGGTCGGGGTCATGTACACGTCCCCGTTATCGAGCATCTCCTCGTACGCCTCGCGGGTGAACTGCGGGGTGAACTCGGTGCCCCCGCTGAAGATGCCGACGATGCCGGCGCTCTTGATGCTCTTCAGCCCGCCGCTCGGGATCGGCTTCTTCAGCTCGCGGTACTTGTCCTCCAGCTTGCCGTTCCGCAGGGCCTCGTCGAACGCGGCGAGCAGCTTGGGCGTGGTGAACATGCACTTGATGTCGTGCCCGCCGGCCAGCACCGTGATGGCCTGGTCGATGCAGTGCTCCTTGTACGCGTTCGCCTCGGCGATCTTGCGGGCCTTCAGGCACTTGACCACATACCGCGGGTCGAGGTCGATGGCGAAGCAGATGCCGCCGCGGTACTGGGCCAGGTGCTCGATGGCCAGCCGCAGCCGCCGCGGGCCGCTCGGCCCGAGCATCAGCCAGTTGCTCCCGCGGGGGAAATACTTCTCCGGCAGCGTGTCGGACATCATCTCGTAGTCGATCTTGAAGTCGTCGATGACGATGCGGGACTTCGGCAACCCGGTGGTGCCGCCCGTCTCGAACACGTACACCCCGCGGTCGGCGTAGGCCTTCGGCACCCACCGCCGCACCGGCCCTCCGCGGAGCCAGTCGTCCTCGAACACGGGGAACTTCTTCACGTCGTCCCACCCGTTCACGTCGGCGAGCGGGTTGAAGTCGAACGTCTTCGCCTTGTCCAGCCAGAACGGGGTGCCGGTGTCGGGCGAGAAGTGCCACTGGACGATTTCGCGCACGTGGGCGTCGAGTTGCGTGCGGGCGTTGGCAATCTTCTCGTCGAGCGTCGCGCCGGTCACGGGGGCCGGCTTGCCGGGGGTTTCGGGGAGGGCCATCAGGAGACTCGCGGGGTGGGATGCGGTATTGATAGGCGGGACTTGGTTCCCCTCGCCACCGGGGGGAGAGGGGTACCAAGGCCCGCCTATCAATACCGCATCCCACCCCGCGCGTCGCGTTCGGAAGGGCGGCGGGTAGGGCAAGTGTGTTGGGTCCAGTGTAGTTGTCGGTGG
>JANNQE010000292.1:0-11025 GCA_031441625.1 Planctomycetia bacterium | reverse complement strand
CCCCCCCCGAGGGGGCCGGCCGCCGCACGCCGGCCCTTTGGGGGCGGTTTTGTTGGTGGGACAACAACCCCGGGCTGCCCCCCTGGGCTACGTCCGTCGGCCCCTTCGGGGCGACAGAGCGATCACACGTCGCGCCGGCCTTTCAGGAACCCGCCCTTCAGCCCGGCCATCGTCATCAGCATCTGCTTCTTCACGAACGGCACGAACGGGAGCCACGGCAGCACCACGTCTCGCCCCCAGCCGAGGAACGTCACGTCCGACTGGAAGAACGGCGACAGGAAGGCCGTGACCGCCGCGTAGTACCGCAGGTAGCCCTCCTGCCGGCGGTGCCACATCCGGAAGGCTTCGAGCGGGCTGTGCGTTTGTCGCACGCACTCGGCCAGTATCCACGCATCAATCATGGCGATGTTGATGCCCTGGCCGAGGTGCGGGCTCATGGCGTGCGACGAGTCGCCCAGGAAGATGCCGTGCCGGTCGAACCGCCGGCACATCCACACCGCCCGGTAGGTGCTGAAGATGAGCTGATCCATGTCGTAGATGAAGCTCAGCAGGTCGGCCGTCTCCGGGCAGAAGGCGAGGATGTCGCGCTTCAGGGCGTCGATCCCGCGCTTGCGGATGGCGTCGTACTCGTCGACGGACGCGCCCCAATACAGCGTCGTCAGCCCGTCGCCCAGCGGCAGCACCCCGCACAGCCGGCGGTTGCGGTCCACCACTTGCAGCAACTTCCCCTGTACGGTGGTGCTCGGGGCGATGGCCCAGATGGCCCCGTGGCGGTACGGGTGCTGCCACCACCGCGAACCCATCGCGGATCGCAGCACCGACCGCGAGCCGTCGCCGCACACGACGAAGTCGAACGGCCCGAACCGTTTCTCGTCGGCACCGATCAGCCACACCCGCCCGTTCTCGATGCTTCTGCGGACGATGTCGGTTCCCAGATGCACGTCCACCGGCTGCGTCTCCACGAGCGCCTTGGCCGCCTCGAACAGCACCCCGCGGTGCGTCCCATAGGAGTGCATGCCGGGTTCGTAGTCGGCGTACTTGTTGCGGATGAGGGTGCGGCCGTCGGCGTGGACGGCGTGCAGTTCGTGAAGTGGGGCGGAGTGGGCGACGACTTGATCGAGGATGCCGAGGTGCTTCAACACCTGCTGGCCGGACGGCTGGAGGAGGATGCCGGCACCGACCGCCGTCACCTCCTCCGCCCGCTCGAACAGGCTGACGGAATGCCCGTCGCGGGAGAGCAGGTACGACGTCACCGAGCCGATCATGCCGTACCCGACGACGGCGACGCGATACGCGGGCATGGGCGAATGCCGTGAGGGTGTTACTCGAAGAACTCGGCGACGGGCTTGGCGAAGTCGGGGACGATCCCGTGCAGCCTCACAATCGCGCCGACGCCCACGGTGTACGGCAACTCGTCGTGACGGACCACACAGACCTCGCGACTTTCTGGGTCGAGTAGGAGGACCGCTTTCGCACCCGCGCGGATGTGCCCATTGGCGCGTTCCATGATCGTGCTGATGAGTTCCGCAGGCTGCCGCGTCTCGATGAGCACCGGCGGCGTTGCGGGTGGTTCGGTCATCAACGTGGCGGTGGACATGCGAGAGCCTCTCGGAACTGCACGCGATGGTAGCAAAGTGTGGGGCACAAAAACAGTACGACCCGTGGGGGGAACATTCCCTCCCACGGGTCGCCGAGTGGAGACTCGAGGCGGCCGTCGCAAACGGTCACCCGTTTGCGGCCGTTAGGACAGCCGCCCAACCTGGCTACTATGATCGGTCAACGGACCACCTCCTTTGGAATTGAGTGACGCCTCCGGATTCCCCGAACCAGGGGGGGCACCGTCGGCCTTTCGTCCGTCGCGGAACGGGATCCGCGACACGCCCGAAGTATATGCCCGCCGGATGGCCGAAAGCAAACCGTTTTCCGACGAACCGGCGACGCGGCCCGGCGGGGAGTCACTTCTTCCCGGCCTTCGGGGCGGCGGCGAATTCGGCGGCCGTCATCGACTTCACCGTGCCGTCCTGGAGGAGAACGTAGCCGCCGTCGGTCGGGGCTTTCGCGTCGTAGGCCACCACCGCCGGGCCACCAGTCAGCCCCTGGCCCCACTGGTACACGATCGTCTTCTGTGAGATGGCGACGGTCGCCCCCACATAGACCGCCTCGTGCTGTTCGAGGTCGGCCGGGCGGGCCGGCGGCTGTTTCGCCGTCTTCAATAGGACGGCCAAATCTTCGAGCGCCTGCTGCACGGTCGGGCTGCCACCCGCCCCCGCCGGAAGGGTGGCGGGTGACGGGCCACACCCCGACACGGCCATCGCGAGAATCACAGCCGTCGCCGCGGTCGCCAATTGAGATCGCATCGGTTCCGTTCCACGGTGAAAAAAGGGCGTTCACGCTGGACACGAGACCCGGTCCGCTGCTCGGCCAGTGAACCGGATCCCGTGAGCGACCGCAGTCGCTCAGGCATCACTCACGGCAGGTTGGCGACTTCACCACCGGCCCGGCTGCCGACCGCCTGCCAGATGAGGAAGTCGGTGCTGTCGGTGACGAACCGCACCGACCCGTCGGCCATGCCCACGTTCGCCCCGCCGGTGTGGTAACTGGACGCCGCCTGGTGGACGGCGTTGAACCCGTTCGTGCCGCAGTTGTACTTCTGCGTGGCGGTGTTGCTGCTCCTCTTGTTCCAGTTGATCGGCACGGTGTGGGTGTACACGAAGTTCTGCGGCAGGTTGCGGTAGTACTGCTGGCCGACGTAGTGGATCTTGGTGGCGGCCACGGCGTTACACTCGGGCACCGCCCGCCCGTCGTTCAGCGTCGTACCCGAGTAAGCCACCGTGCCGATCATGGAGGTGGTGTGGTCGAAGGTGGCGGTCGCGGTGCCCGCCGGGAAGGTGCCCCGCATCACTTCGGAAAACATGGCCGTGTTGCTCGACCCGTCGGTCAGGCTGACGACGGTGTAGCCCTTCATCTCGCTACCGGAGGCGGGGAACGGGATGGCGAACACCCCGTCCAGGTTCGTCCCCCCGCGGTAGGTGGCGGTCGCCCCGAGCGAGCCCATGTAGTTCAACCGGCCGGCATTGGTGAACGTGAATGCGCTCGACGGATCGGACGGGCAGAGGAAAATCGGCACGTCACCCGAGCGGGCGTTCGCGTTCGCGTTCGTCAGGACCGGGAAGTTGGTGTTGATCCGGGCGTCGCTGTTCACGTTGTAGTTCATGTTGAACTGGTTGAACTTGTTCGCCTGCTCGAAGTACGGCAGCAGGAGCGCCTGGAGGGTCGCCCCGGACGAGTACGTGGTGGGCACGCCCGTGCCCGGGGCCGGGAGGACCACGGTGTGCTGACTCGGCGGCAGGGTGCCGTTCGTGCTCTCGTAGTTGTGGGCGGCCAGCCCGAACTGCTTCAGGTTGTTGCTGCACTTCATGCGGGAGGCGGCTTCCCGCACCTTCTGCACGGCGGGCAGCAGCAGGCCGATGAGGATCGCAATGATGGCGATGACGACCAGCAGTTCGATCAGCGTGAACGCCGACCGGCGAACCGAACGGGTCATGGGAAGGTCTCCGTCGGACTGAGAAATGAGAACGACCCCCGACCGGGGGCGACGAATGAGAGGATTATAAACCGCGTTGCGGCGGCGGTCAGGGTGAAAGTGAGGAAACGAGGAGTGACGCTCGCACGAGAGTGCTCTGCTCGCTCCGCGAGCGGTTTCGTGGAGACCGCTCGCGGAGCGAGCAGAACACATTACTCCCCGTCCTGCTTCTGCTGGCCACGCTGCTTCGCCTTCTTCATCCGGCTCATGTAGTCGTCGGCGTCGTCCTCGGTCTTGGTGCTTCCGCGGGGCGGCGGGGGCGGCGGCAGCGCCCCGCCCTTCTTGTCGGCGGACGCGGCGTAGTCGTCGGCCCCGGCGGGGGCGGCGTCGTCCGGCAGGTCGCCGGTCGCCTCGAACTTCTTCGCCGCCCGCTTGGCCATCACCACCGCCGTCGCCTGCTTCCGCTTGCCGAGCTTGGACAGCACCCCGTCCTCGTCGTCCGGCAGGTCTTCGTTCCGCCGCAGTTTCGCCCACAGCTTCCGCGCGCCGTGACGCACTTCTTTGAACTCCAGCGAGATCCGCCGCACGCCCACGTCGAGGAACAGCAGGATGCCGGCGGCGAACACCAGCCAGAACCAGAACGGCAGGACCGACCGCACGACCGTCGGGCCGGGGCGGTAGAAGTCGTGCGCCTTCACCAGCGCCTGCGGGTCGTTCGGCTCGTCGAAGTACTCGCCGCCGGTCGCCTCGGCCAGCTTCTTCATGAGGGCGGTGTTCGACTCCAGGTCGATGAACTCGGGCGAGTACGGCACCGTCACGCCGGCGCGGGCGGCGAACGTGCGGCGCTTCGGCACCATCACTGGCTTGCCCTCCTTGTCCACCACCGGCTTGCCGTCCTTCATCTGCTGGACCATGACCGGCTTGCCGTCGGCGGTCAGTTCGTCGGCCTCCGCCTGCACGTTCAGGAAGTACGCGCCGGCCTCGGTGGCGTCGAACTCGGCCTCGTAGAACCCGCTCTTGTTCGGCTTGAACGTGACCGTCGGCACCTTGTCGCCGGGCAGCGGCTTGTTCGGCGTACTCACACCCCCGCGGAGGGTCATGCCGGCGAGCGGGAGCGGGCGGCCGGTCTTGTCCTTCGCCGCGTTCTCGGCCGTGACGATGACCCGCACCTTGCCGTCCACGTACCGCGTGGTGACGGCCAACTCGCCGCTCTCGGCCTCCCGCATGGACCAGTTGATGACGTTCTCCCAGAACTTCTGCGACATGCCCTCGCGCGCCCACCCGCGGCCCCACCCCTTGGCGTCGTCGCGGGCGTCGGACGTGAACGCCACGCTCTTGCCCAGCCCGTACCGCCACGTGGCCAGGATGGGGAACTCCTGCTCCGGGGCCTGGGCGTCCTTCGGCCCTTCGATCCACATGTTCTGAGTAGGCGACTGCTTGTTCGTGGTGCGGACGAACCCGTACAGGGAGGGCAGGTCTTTCGGCAGGCCGTCGGTCGGCGGGCCTTTCAGCCGCAGTTCGGGGGTGAACTGGCGGTCGTAAATGAAGCTCTGCGAGATCTTGCGGGTCTCTTTGATGTAGATGGCCGGCAGGTCCTTGCCGGTGGCCGGCTTGTGGAAGTTACCGGGGTTGCCGTTCGCGTCCTTGGTGCTCTCGGCGATCAGCTTCATCTTGGCGTCTTCGTTCACCCCGTGCGTGGCCACGCCGATGGTGGTGCAGGTGATGCCGTTGTCGGTCATCTTCTGGAGCGCCGCCTTGTTGCTGAAGTTCGGGTCGCCGTCGGAAATGAGGATGCAGTGCTTGACGGTCAGGTTGTGCTTCGGGTCGGACAGGGTGTCGGCGGCGACTTGCAGGAACGGGTCGAAGTCGGGCATGTCGCCGGGGTTCATCTTGTCCACTTTGCCGTACAGCTCCTGCTTGCGGTCGCCGATCACCTCGAACGGCAGTTGCCAGTTCACCTGCCCGCCGAGGAAGCCGTAGTCGACCACGCCGACCATGTCGGAGGCGTTCAGCCGCTGGATGGCCAGCTTGGCCATCTCCTTCTGCCACTTGTTCCCGTCGGCCATTTCGGAGGCGTGCATGATGAGCACCAGCCCGCCCTTGCCCATCGCCTTCTTCGCCTTGATCTCGCACTCCACCGGCAGGGCCGCCTCGATGGGCGTCTGCTGGTACCCGCCGGGGCCGAAGCTGTCCGGCCCGCCGAGCATGACCAGCCCGCACCCCTGGTCGTACACTTGCGTGCGGATCACCTCCGCCTGGTCTTCGGTGAAGTCGTCGTACGGCACGTTGGCCAGGATGATGCAGTCGAAGTTGCTCAGGTACACGCCCAGGTCGGTCTTCCCCTTCGGCAGTCCGTCGGCCGACTTCTCCGCGTACAGGATCTTCGCCTTCACGAACTGTTCCTTCAGGAACTTGTGCTTGGCCTTCTCGTCGTCCTTGTTCTGCGTCAGGAACAGCACGCGGCGGGAGCCGCGGGCGACGACGGCCGCGTCGGCCGTGTTGTTGGCGATGCGGTCGCCGACGGCCTGCCCCGGCTCGGGGATGAACTTCGCCCGGTACGTGTAGGACGCATCCGCGCGGGCCTGCTCGCGGTCGCGGAACTTGAACACGTTCAGCCCCGGCTTCAGCCGCACGCGGGCCGGCTTGGTGGCCGCGTCGATCACGTCCGGGCTTTCGTCGATGTCGATGTCCACCGGCTTGTCGTCCGGCTGGTCGCCCCCCTGCCCGCCCACGCGGATGAGTTCCAGCTTGCCCACCACCTCGCGGGTCGGGCTGGCGTTCCGCACGTTCACCCGGATGGGCAGCCGGGCACCCGTCGCGGCCACCGGCGGGGCGTCCACCGACTGAACCAGCACGTCGCTTTCGTTCTTGCTGTTCGGGGCGAGGGCTATGCAGTCGATCACCACACCGTTCTTCTTGGCCAGGTCGGCCTGCTCCTCGGCGTTGCCCAGGTTCTGGTTGCCGTCGCTCACCAGCACCACCCGCTTGCCGGTGCCTTCGGGGAACGACGCCAGGGCCAGCTTCAGCGCCGCCCCGATGTCGGTGTAGTTCTCGTCGAGGATCACACCCGTCTCGTCGATCTTGTTCTTCAGCCCGAGCACCGGCGTGGGCGGGAACGACAGCTTCGGCCGTTTGCCGAACAGCAGCACGCCGAACTGGTCCCCGCGGTTCACCTTGTACCGCTCGGACACGCTCGACTCGATCACTTCCTGAATCCGCACCCACCGCTTGTCCCTCGCCCCGGTGCCGGTCTCGTCGGACAGCTCCCGCGGCACGCTCGCCGAGCGGTCCACCACGAAGATGACCGCCATGTTCTCACTCGGCCGCTGCACCCGCGGTTCGGCCAGCGCCAGTGCCAGCAGCGCCACCACCAGCGAGCGGGCGCCGATGGCCACCCACCGGCGGATCGGCCCCAGACCCGACAGGCTCTTGCGGCCGATGACGTACACGAGCGGGGCGAGCAGCAACAGCAGCAGCCACCACGGGGAGACGAACCGCGTGTAGACGACACTCTTGCCGGATTCGACGATGAACTCGGCGGTCGGCCGGCCGACCCACCCGCCGAACCCGACCGTGGTGACGAACCCGACGAACCCGGACAGGTAGGCGTTCCACACGCGGAAGGAAAGCACCAGCATGACCAGCCCGTACAGGACGGCGAGGCCGACGATCATCACCGTCCCGCCGACCGACCACTTGTCCCCGCCCGGCGACAGGCTGAACTTCAACCCGCCCAGTGCCATCGACCCGAGCGCGAACGCCCCGCACCCGACCGCGACGGTGACGAGCAACGGCACGTGCCGCCGCCGCACGGCGGCGAGCAGGCCGCACACGCCGCCGCCGGCGAGCAGCACGAGGGCCAGCCAGTGGGTGCCGAGGAAGTCGAAGAACTGGGCCATGGGTGTCACCGCGTGGGAACGCCAATTAGTGTACACGAGATTGGAACGCCCCGGCGCGTCGGCCGCACGGCGGAGACAATTTCGGCCGTGCGGCGGCTACAATCGTGGCACCTCCGGGGGTGTCGCCGTGCGCTCGCTCGTCGTCGGGTTGCTGTTCGCGGCGGGCGCGGTCGCCCAGCCGTCGGCGGTCGAGACGGCCGCACGCGCGCGGCAAGCCGCCCTGCGAACGGTCGAGTTTCAAGTGCGGTACACGTCCGCGAAAGAGGCGGGCACCGACCGGCTGGTGTTCGACGGGTCGAACGCGCGATTTGAGAAGCACACCACCAGCGCACCCGTCAGGGATTATCTGGTGACCGACGACGGCCACCGGACGAAGGTGATTCTCCAGTGGTATCAGGCGGGCGGGAACAGCGGGAACATCGGCCCGCCGCATGATTCAATCGGCCGGAGCGAAGAACTCCTCCCGCTCTCGTTCGCCACCCGCCCGCTCGACCCGTTGCACTGTGCGATTCTGGCGGACACGCTCACCCCCGCCGGCACCGCGGATGTGAACGGGCGGACGTGCGACGAGTACACCGGCGCGTTGAACACGGTGCCGGTGACGCTCTGGTTCGACCCGGCGGCGGGGCACTCGCTGCGGCGGCTGCGACACGGCACGGCCGTGACGGACGTGGAGTCGTCGGACGACAACCCGGCCGGCGTGTGGCTGCCGACGCGGTGGACGACGACGCGCACCACGCCGGCCGGGAAGGCGGAGGTGAGGGAGTTCGTCGTCGAACGGGCGGAGGTGGGGAAGGCCTACCCGACCGCCGAGTTCGACCCGCCGTGGCCGGCGGGGGTGGCGGTGTACGACCTGGTGGACGGCGGGGAGTATGTATCGGACGCGAACGGCGAGCTGCACCGGACGGACGGCTGGCAGGTGTACGACCACTTCAAGCAACTATGGTGGGTGCCGGCGGCGGCGGTGGTGGTGAGCGGCGGGCTGGTGGCGTGGCGGATGTGGCGGACGCGGAACGCGGTCGGCTAGGGTGGCCGGCTCTCGCCGAGAGCCGGAATGCATGTCGCTCTCGGCGAGAGCGACCCACCCTACACGACGGCCGCCCGCCAGACGGCGGGCATGGTGTCGCGGTGGTCGCCGGGGATGTAGAAGCTCTCGCCGCCGTCCGCGACGGTACGCACCAGAATGGTCTTCCAGGGGCGGTAGTAGTACCGCGGGTCGGTCTTCGGCGGTTGCGTGTGGTAGTCGTCGCCGAGCGGCAGCAGGTCGAACGCGGCGGTGGTGAACTTGGCGATCCGCTTCCCGTCTTGGTGGGCCACGTTGCGGGCCATCGCCAGCGCCTTCAAATACACCTCCGGCCCCATCACCGCCGTGCCGAAGCTGAGCAGCACGCCGTTTTCCAAACCCCGCACGTGTTCGGCGAAGATCAGGAAATCGATGTAGCTGGCCTGCCCCAGCGCAGCGCCGTCGGCGTTCGGGTGCTCGTGGATGATGTCGTACCCCATCCCGATGTGAACCGTGACCGGGATGCCGAGCCGGTACGCCGCCGCCAGCACGCTCACGTCGGCGTGCTGGAACCCCCGGTCGCGGATGGCCTTCCCGATCGACTCCCCGAAGCCCATCCCCTCCTTCACCCCGTCGCGGATCACGTCGTTCAGCTCGCCCGTCTCGGTCCACAGGCCGAACTCGCCGCTGCTCACGTACCGGGCCACGCTCTCGGTCGTCGCCCCGATGCGGGCGAACTCCCAGTCGTGGATCGGCCCGGCCCCGTTCATGGCGACGAGCGAGACCAACCCGCGCTCCATCAGGTCGATCAGGTGACGCTGCACGCCGGCCCGCAACACATGGGCACCCATCATCAGGATGCGGGCGGCACCGACGGCTTGGGCCGCTCTCAGCCGTTCGGCGATGACGGGAACCGACGGGTGGGTGAAGTCGGCCGGCGAGTCGAGCCGGAGCAACACGTCCAGCGTCAGGTCGTGCTGCCGCTCGGCGAGCGGCTTCACCTGCAACCGCGAGCGGTCGAACTGCGGGAATGGCATGGGCGGGCCTGTGGGGAGGTGGGGGTAGTTTAGTGGTCCGCGCGCTGTCCCCACGCCGGTAGCATGAACACCACCCGGAGGGCCGCGCGATGCCGGACGCCGACGAGTGGGGCGGGGTCATCGTCTACCGCCCGTGGAACTACTTCGGCTTCGTCCGCCGACTTGAGGTGCTCATCGACGGGCACGAGGTGGGAACGCTCCGAACCAACGGGCGGTTCGAATTCAACCTCCCACCCGGCGAGTACGAAGTTCAGGTGGTGATGGACTGGCTCAAGAGTGAGCCGTACCCGGTCCGGGTAACGGCAGGAGATTTCGTCGAACTGGAAGCCGGGTTGCAGTGGCGGGAACTGATGTGGTGGCTGAACATGGTGGCGGTGTTCACCTCCCCGCGGCGGGTGTTCGTCCTGCGACCGGCTTTCGAGTACTGTGGCCGACCGTGTTTCGCTCACTGTGCTTTCGATGGGTGGCTGGCCCCTCGCTCGCGCGACGGGCTAACAGGTGACTGGCTGCGCACTACCCTTCCGTTTCCGCCAGCGCCTTCGCGCTGGTGTCGCGCTGGTCTTCCAGCCAGGCCACGTCGCCGCTGTCGGCGAACCGCGTCACGCCCACCCTTTCAATCGCGTTGTCCGGCACCACCTTCAGCGGGGTGTACCGCGGGTGGTGGCTGTCCTTGTACGGGTCGTTGCTCTTCGCGTTGTAGCAGCAGATCATGCTCCACCGCGGGTTGTCGGACTTGTTCTGATCCGAGCGGTGCAACAGATTCGAGTGGAAGAACAACACGTCGCCCGGCTGCATCTCGACGTACACGAGCGGGAAACGGTCCGGCCGCTTGAGCAGCTCGTCCACGCGGTCCTTGTCCGCTCCGGCCTGCTCGCCGGTGAGGGTGTGGTTGATCCGCCCGCAGTGGTGGCTGTTGTCGATCACCTGCAAGCAGCCGTTTTGCACCGTACACGGATCGACGGCGATGAACACGCTCACCAACCGCGGCTCGAGCACGCCGTTCTGGTACCAGTACCCGTAGTCCTGGTGCCACGTCCACGCCCCGCCCACCTTGGCGTCCTTCAGGATCATCTTCGAGTGGTAGTGGTACACCTCGTCGCCCAGCAGCATTTCGCAGCTCTTCACCATCCGCTCGCACCGGGCGAACATGCCATAAATGCCGTCGCCGGGGTGGTTCCACAGGCTCAGCCGCACCACCCCGCCCTCCCCGTCGGCCCGCCCGAAGCTCTTCTTGTCCAGGTCGCTGTCCGCCTTCGCGCTGCGGTAGAGCAGGTCGATCTCGGCCTTGCTGAAGAAGCCACGTGCGAGGGTGGACCCGCGGGCGTGGAACTCTTGCACCTGGGCGTCGGAGAGCGGCGGCATGAGAGTGCCTCGGGTGTTGGTATTGAGTCCCCAGGGTTCACACCCTGGGCTATTGACTGTCGGCCCATCGGGGCTTGAAAGCCACACAGCCCCCAAGGGGCGACACTCAAAAGCCCAGGGTGTGAACCCAGGGGACTCAATAACAACACCCCCGGCCCACTCATGCCGCCGCACACCCACGCCCCCGTGCAAGAGTTCCAC
>JANNQE010000291.1:0-8742 GCA_031441625.1 Planctomycetia bacterium | reverse complement strand
CCCGCTCTCGGCGAGAGCGGGCCACCCTAGTTCACTCCCACTCCGGCTTCTCGAAGCTCAGCGGCGCATACGTCAGGCACAGGTAGACCGCAAACCCCACCACGATCAGCACCAGCAGCAACTTCACGACCGCCCCGTACCACTTCGTACCGAACTTCAACACACTCGGCAGCAGGAACACGCTCAGCACGAGCGGGGCCAATGCGACAAGCCAGTACGCCGCAACCGGCACGTGCTTGGTCACGTCGTCGGGGTTAGTTGGCAACGCCTCCTCCCGCACCATCAGCAAAACCGTCATCACCGGCACAATCGCCACCCCGCCGCCGACATCCGCCCGCAGAATCCACCCGCCGAGTGCCAGCACGAACAGCGACGACGCAACGAACGTGGCGAAGTCGGTGAACCGGGCCGAGCCGTCGTGAATGGCCACGCACGCCGCACCGCCGGCCACCAGCGACATGCACACCGCCAGCGTGCCGCCGGGGTTCTTGCGACTCACGGAGTCGAGCATCGCCCAGAGCACCGCCATGACACCGGCACTGAACGGCAGAATCCAGCGGTCAACGCCTTCCACCCATTTCGACGGTAACACCGCCGACGCGATCACGCCGGCCGCAACCCCACGGAACAGGGGCCCGACCGCCACCGGCACGCCGGGAATGCGAGCGCCGAATTCCACCACCAGCGCCAGCCCGACGGCGTACAGGCCCCAGTGCCACCACTTGCCATCGGGTACCAGCGGGAAGGTCTCTTCAAACTTGTAGGTGTCGCTGAGTTGTTGTGCGAGTTCGGGGTTCTCGGCTTCACGGGCCAGCATTTTCGCCGCTTGAACGCGGGAGTTAAGATACGGCACGATGAGAATCCCGACGACGAGCGCCAGCCCCGCCACCGCCGGCACCGCCTTCCGCCACGCCCACTTCCGCCACACGCCGAACGCCAGCCAGACGGCCAGCGTGCCGACGGCGAACACCACGGCCGTCGCCACCGCCGGCGGGGTGCCGCTGAACAGGAGTTTGTCGTGAATCATCTCCGGCGGGATGTTCGGCAGTTGCATGTGAGCACCAGAAATGGAACCGGGACCGCTGTGACCGGGTGGTCGAGAACACACCCGGTCACTGCGTTCCCGGTTCCAGGGACACGGGTGGTCACTTCTTCGCCGTCACGCTCACCTTCAGGGCCACGTCGTCGTCGATCATGCCGCTGCCGTAGCTCATGCCGTAGTCGGTGCGGTTGATCTTGAAGTCGGCGGACAAGGTCATCGTGCCCTCCTTCTCGGTGATGGTCGCCGGGAAGGTGATCTCCTTCTCCTTCCCGCACAGCGTGAACTTGCCGGTCACTTTGAACTTGTCGCCGTCCTTCTCGACCTTGGTCGCCTTAAACGTGGCCGTCGCGTTGGTCTTCACGTCGAAGAAGTCTTTCCCCTTCAGGTGGGTGGTCAGCTTGTCGTCGTCCGAGTGGATGGAGTCGGTGTCGATGGTCACTTCGAGCTTGGCCTTGGCCGGGTCGCCGTCCCACGTGCTGGTGCCGGTGATCTTCTTGAACCCGCCGGTGTGCTTGCCCGCCTTCTTGGTGCCCGTCCACTCCACCTTCGTGTTGTCGCTGGTCAGCTTGTACTCGGCGGCGAACGCCGCCACGCCGAACGCCACCGCCGCCAGACTGAGCATGAACCGCATGTCCGCTCCTCCGAGATGGGAAACCGCCACCCCAGCCGCCCTGTCCGGGGCACGGCGGGTAGTTACCATTACTACGCCCGCAGGCCGCTCTTTCGAACGAAGATTCGGCGTAGGGTGGGTGGCGCAGGCATTCCTGCCTGTGCGGGATCGAACACCACAGGCAGGAATGCCTGTGCCACCAAGCCGGCCGAACCGCTCGGCCACCTGTGGCGTAGCACCCCGTATCCGGACACCGCCGACCGAGACCCCGCATCATGGCGAACGTCGTCGAAACGCGCAACCTGACCAAGATCTACCGCGACTTCTGGGGCCGGAAGAAGAAGACGGCGCTGAACGCCCTCGACTTGAACATCCACAAGGGCGAGGTGTTCGGCCTGCTCGGGCCGAACGGGTCGGGCAAGACCACCACCATCAAATTGCTCCTCGGCCTGCTCTTCCCGTCCGCCGGCGACGCCCTCGTGTTCGGCGAGCCGGCCGCCAAGGTGGAGAAGAACGAGAAGATCGGCTACCTGCCGGAAGAGAGCTACCTGTACCGCTTCCTGAACGCCGAAGAGACGCTCGACTTCTACGGCCGGCTGTTCAACATGCCCGGCGACGTGCGGCGGAAGCGGGCGGACGAACTGATCGAGCAAGTCGGGCTGAAGAACGACCGCAAGCGGATCCTGCGGGAGTACAGCAAAGGGATGCGGCAGCGGATCGGGCTGGCCCAGGCGCTCATCAACGACCCCGAGTTCATCATCCTGGACGAGCCGACGAGCGGCCTGGACGCCGAAGGCACTCGGTGGATGAAAGACCTGATCCTGAGCCTGAAGGCGAAGGGCAAGACGATCCTCATGTGCTCGCACCGCCTGGACGACGTGCAGGACGTGTGCGACCGCATCGCCATCCTGTACAACGGCGACCTGCAAGAGCAGGGGAAGGTGGATAAACTGGTAGAAGACCAGCAGAAGGTGATGCTGCAAGCGAGCGGGCTGCAGATGTCGGCGGCGCTGGAGAAGGACCTGAAGGCGGTGATCGAGAAGCACGGCGGCAAGGTGGTCGCCTACGGGCACCCGAGCAGCACGCTGGAGGAGCTGTTCCTGCGGGTGATTAACGAGTCGAAGGCGCGGCCGGGCCGCCGCTACCTGCCGCCCGGCCAGTGACCCTCTGGTGGCACAGGCATTCCTGCCTGTGCTTTGCCTTCACAGGCAGGAATGCCTGTGCCACCAGCTCAGACCACCGGACTCCCCATGACCCCGTTCGCCGCCCTCATCCTCGACCGCGACCCGTACCTGTTCGCCGACTTCCCCGGCTTGCTCCAGGCGTGGTTCCAGGACGCCGGCGGGTTCCTGTACGTCGGCCTGTTCTTCTACCTGCTGGTGTCCGTCACCCGCCCGCAGGCGGTCCCCCGCGACGGCGGCAAGAAGGGCATCTCCCCCGTCCCGCTCCTCTGCTGGGTGGCCGCCACCCTCCTGTACACGGCGTACATCCTGATGGTGCTGAACGGCACCGGGGCGAACAAGAACCCCCTTCAGGGGTTTGGCCTCGACCTGGTGAACGTGAAGCCGATGCCCGACCCGAACGGGTACGTGAAGGTGGTGACGCCCAAACTGTCCCTGTTCGGGTACGCGCCCCAGGAACTGCCCACCTACGTGCGACCGTTCGTCAAGCCGCCCGAGCCGCCCACCGCGGAGAAGGACGCCGCCGCCATGGCGCGGGAGTGGACGACCGGGCACTACCCGTGGCAGGCGCTGCTGCTGACCGTCGGCGGGCTGGTGTCGTTCTTCGGGGCGACCGCCCCGATGGTCGGCAACCTGGCCAAACTGCGACTCGGCCGCATCTGGGCGATGGCCGTGCTGTGCATGAAGGAGGGCCTGCGGAACCGCCTGTTCCTCGCCTGCCTCATCATCCTCGTGCCGCTCATGTTCCCGATCAACTGGTTCTTCCCGCCCAAGCCGGAGGACGAGCTGCGGTCGGCCATCAACTGGGTGGCCCCGATCACGGCCTTCCCGCTCGCCTTCCTGACCATCCTGATCGGCTCCTACGCCCTGCCGAGCGACGTGAAGAACCAGAACATCTACACCATCGTCACCAAGCCGGTCGAGAGGTTCGAGATCGTGCTCGGGCGGTTCGTCGGGTACGGGCTCCTCTTGTCCGCTCTGGTGCTGGTGGTCGGCCTGTTCACCCTTCTCACCATCAACACGTCCAACCCGTCCCAGGAGTCGAAGAAGGAGACGGGCACGGCCCGCGTGCCGGTGCGGGGCCGCCTGTCGTTCGAGTCGCGGAAGGCCGACTTCGACGGCACCGACGTGGGCCGCGAGTTCAACTACCGCAAGCACATCGGCGGGTCGCCGCTCAGCTCCCAGCGGGCGGTGTACTCGTTCCGGAACACCGGCGGCCTGTCGTCCCGCACCACCCCCGTGCCCGTCGAGTTCAACTTCGACATCTACCGCCTGACCAAAGGGGACGAGAACAAGGGCGTCAACATCAACGTGCGGGTGGTCAGTTGGCAGCGGGATCAGGCCCCGCCGGCGGACGGCGAGCAGACGGGCGACTGGCGGTGGGGGGCCATCAAGACCGACAACAAGGTGCCCGAGTTCGCCGCCGACGCCGAGTACGACAAGTACAAGGCGGACGCGCTGATCGAGTTGCGGAAGGTGCCCGCCCACCAGCCGAAGTTGGTCGGCCCGGACGAGACAGCCCAGAGGGTGGCGGAGAACATTCTCGTCCTGGCCAAGCCCGGCTCGCCCGAGTGGGACACGGCCAACCTGCTGGCCGAGCGGTACGGGTTCTTCGAGTACAAGCAGAAGGAGGTGTTCGACTTCCACCCGGAGCGGATCGACATCCCGCCGGGGCTGTTCAAGTACGCCGCCGCGAACGAGGCGAACGGCAAGAAGTTGGAGGCCGCCCAACCACGGGTGAGGGTGTACGTCCACTGCACGTCGTCGTCGCAGATGCTGGGCATGGCCGAGGGCGACCTGTACCTGCTGGAGGACGAACAGCCGTTCTGGTGGAACCACCTGAAATCGCAGGTCGGGTTGTGGTGCTGGCTGCTGCTGGCCATCGGGCTGGCCGTCACCCTGAGCACGTACCTGGACTTCATCGTCACCCTGCTGGTGGTCGGGGTGCTGTTCGTGCTCGCCTTCTTCGCCCCGTACATCAACGAGCTGGGCCAGACGGTCGGCATCCCCGGCGGGCAGGGCGGGCCGTTCAAGTCGTTCAACCAGTTGATCCAGGCGAAGTCGATGACCGCCCTGCCCGAGGAGACGACCCTCGAGAAGACGGCCGAGGGCGGGGACGTGGTGTTCGCGTGGGCGCTCCGCCGCCTGCTGAACGTGCTGCCCGACGTGCACTCCTTCGTCTGGACGCCCTACGTGGCCGAAGGGTTCAGCGTGCCCGGCGAGGCGCTGGTGATGAACGTGGTGGTGCTGTTCGCCTACCTGTTCCCCTGGTTCCTGATGTCGTACTACCTGATCCGCGGGCGTGAAGTGGCGGCGTAGTGCCTGTTGTCATGGGTCATCAGTCACCAGTCATGTGCGAGTGACGCGCCAGCGACTGGTGAACCGGGCCGAAGACGGATGACGAATGACCGATGACCAACGACCAATGACCCACCCGAAGGGTGACGTATGAACGACCTGTTGCGGAAGAGAGCGGTCATCCGGAAGGTGAGCTACCTCGGCGTCATCCTGGCGCTGTTCGTGGTCAGCATGTTCTGGCGTGGCAAGTTCCCGCTGCCGGTGGGCAATCCGAACACGGTCACCACCCGCGACGCGAACGGCAACCTGATGCCGCTCAGCGGGGCCGACCAGGTCGCCCGCTTCCCCATCGCGTACCAGGCCGAAGACCTGGAGTTGCGGGAGCGGGACGCGGGCGACCCGGAGGTGGCCGGTGCGCTCGCCCAGGTGACTCTGGTGGGCGTCCGCGGGTTCGTCGTCACCGGCCTGTGGAACGCCACCATGACCGCCCAGAAGCGGGGCGAGTACCACGAGATGGAGCGGACGGCCATGCTCCTCACCAAGCTCCAGCCGCACTTCATCACCCCGTGGGTCTTCCAGGCGTGGAACATCTCGTACAACGTGTCCGTCGAGACGGACAAGCTGGGCGACCAGTACTACTACATCGCCCGCGGCATCTCACTCCTGGCCGAGGGCGACCGGGCGAACACCCGCAGCCACCGCCGCGGGGACGCGGTGTACATGGTCGGCTCGCCCGACATCCGCTACCAGCTCGGCTTCTACTGCCAGAACAAGTTCACAGTGTCCGACAAGGTGGCCACCCTGTACTCGCTGGCGCAGCTGAGCATGATCCCGCTCGCCGAGCGCGACCCGGAGCGGTTCCGCACGTCGCCGACCGGCCCGGTCGACCCGGAACGGTTCCGCGAGTTCTGTGACCGCAACCCGCAACTGGTGCGGCGGCTGAAGACCAAACTGAACATGCGGTCGCCCGACGACGTGGTCAACTTCCTGGCCACCAACTGGCGGATCCCGGCCCGGTACGACGTGGTCACGGGGGAGGCGGCCAAGGGCGACCGCGCCTTCCCCGTGCTGCCCGCGGCCGACGACGGCACCGACCCGCAACTGGCCAAGGACCTGGCCGCCCTGCGGGCGCAGGAGACCGACAAGACGGCCAAGGGGCCGGACGCCATCGACATCCGCATGGTCGCCCGCGCCTGGTTCGAGCACGCCCTGGCCGTCTGCCCGCCGCCCAAAGACGGGGTGCCGTCCAAGACCCCGTCGCGGGACGAGTACGACCGCTTCCGCTACCGCATCCCCGAGAAGCCGGCCCTCATCGTCGTCCGCGACGCCCCGGCCCGCGCCCAGTCCTACGTGGCCGAGCGACTCCAGAAGGAGGGCTGGTTCGACGACTCCTCCCGCTGGTTCCCCGACTTCTACGCCGACCGCGACTCGCGGTGGTTCCACCCGCTCGGCGACCTGAAGCCGCTCAAGGAGCAACTGACCGCGCTGGGCATTCCGGCCGACGTGCAGGTGCGACTGCTCTCCGCCCGCGACGACAAGGAACTGCGGACCGAACTGAACCGGCCGGAGGTGTCCCGCCTGTGGAAGGCGCACGCGGCGGCCCTGGCGGGCGTGAGCGTCGAGGTGTCCCCCCTCTCGCGTGAAGTCGAGTACGCGGCGCAGAAGGACGACGACGCCAAGAAGAAAGTCCTCAACCGCGTGTGGCTGGTGCCGGTGCGGCTGCCGGCCGGCACGCACGCCCGCGCCGAGTGGCTGAAGGCGTTCAACCTGTGGCGGGAGTTCGGCCGCAAGAACGGGCTGAACCCGGAGAACCGCCTCCGCCAGGAGGAACTGGCACTGGCCGCCAGTCGCGCCGGGGCGGTGCCCGACCGCGAGTACTCGGACGCACAACTGGCCGCCATGAAGCCGCCCCTCACCCGCGAGCACCTGGGGTCGGTGGGGGCCATCCAGTTTTACGAGCAGAACCGCCAGATCACCCAGTACCAGAAATTCCTGGACGAGAGCCTGGCCGAGATGGAACTGGACCTGGCCACCGCCAAGCAGTTGTTATGGGACGCCGACGAATTGCACGACCACGACCCGGACGGCGCGCTCGAACTGGCCGTCCGCGTCCGCGCCGCCACCCTGTGGCGGAAGGTGTACACGAGCGACAAGCACAAGGCCTTCTACGGCGACCCCCGATCGGACACCCTGCACGAGGCCTCGCTCGACCAGGAGTTGAAGATCGCCGACTTGCTGGTGAAGGCGGGCGACCCGGCGACGGCCGCCAAGGTGAAGGCCGGCCGCGACGGGCTGACCATGCTGGCCCCGGCGGTGCTGGCCGGCAGCGAGCAGCAGTTCGCCCGCGCCGTCGCCGCGGACGAAGCCCAGGCCCGCCTCGCCCTCGCCTTCGGGCTAGCCAACCCGAAGAGCGACCTGTGGGTGCGGGCCGTCGATGACGTGCGGACGTTCAACGAGCGGTATCCGAACAGCCCGGCCAAGCCGACCGTGGAGGCCACCGCCCGCGGGTTGCTCGACAACGAGTTCGCCTGGATGAAGCAGTACGCCGACGCCGCCAAGTCGATGGAGTGGGTGCGGTACTCGGTGCGGGTGGACCGGCTGATGAAGGACGGCGTGATCGCCCAGCCGACCCCGCCGCCGGGCGGGCCGGGTGGTCCCGGCACGCCGCCGACGCCGATGCCCGGCCGCTAACGCGGGGTATGTCATGCCGAACGTGGCCCTGTCGGTGCTCGCCCACCCGGACGACGCCGAGTTCCTGTGCGCCGGCACGCTGTTGCGGCTGCACGCCGAACACGGGTGGGACGTTCACGTCGCCACCATGACGGCTGGCGACTGCGGGTCGGCCGAGCACTCGCCCGACGACATCGCCCGCATCCGCCGTGCGGAAGGGGCCGCCGCGTGCCGGGCGGTCGGGTTCACGTACCACTGCCTCGAAGTGCTCGACCTGCGGGTGCGATACTGCGACGAGCAGTTGAACACCGTCTGCCGGCTTCTGAACGCCGTCCGCCCGAACGCCGTCTTCACGCACAGCCCGGAAGACTACCACCTGGACCACGAGCAGACGAGCACCCTCGTCCGCGCCGCCGCGTTCGCCGCCCCCATCCCCAACTTCCTGCACCGGCCGGGGCACGCCGAGCCGCACCCCCCGCTCGCCGCCATCCCGCACCTGTTCTACTGCGACCCGCTGGAGGGGAAGGACCAGTTCGGCCGGCCCGTGCCGCCGGCGATGTACGTGGACATCACCCCCGCCATCGACCGCAAGGCGGCGATGCTGGCCGAACACGAGAGCCAGCGGGCGTGGCTGCGGAAGCACCACGGCGTTGACAACCTGATCGAGTCGATGAAGGAGTGGTCGGCCCAGCAGGGCGGGCGGTGTGGGGCCGCGTTCGCCGAAGGGTTCCGCCAGCACCTCGGCCACAGCTACCCGCAGAACAACCTGTTGCACGAACTGCTCGGGGCGAAGTAAACTGTCGCCTTCTCCCGAGGGGCGGTCATGCTGTTCGCACGGAATGAAGAGATCAACCAGTGGCTGTCGGACAACCCGCTCGTGCTGGGCGGCGGGGCGACGGACATCGCCCTCATCCTGATCGGGGTCGGCGTGGCCGCACTCG
>JANNQE010000290.1:0-1507 GCA_031441625.1 Planctomycetia bacterium | reverse complement strand
CACGAGAGGAAGAGAAGACAGAGGGCAGCAATCAGAGTTCAAATGAATGAAGCCGCTTGACTCGTGACCCCGGCCCTCTGATCTCTGTCTTGTGCCTTCCTCTCGTGCCCTCATGTGCCCTCGGCGGTGAAAAATCTGGAGCAAATATGCGCCGATTCGTCTTGCTTCTCGTCATGCTCGTCGGGTGTACCCCGGCGGAGCCGCCCGCGGTTCCCAAGCCGGCCCGTACCGGCACCGACTGGCCCACCTTTCTCGGCCCGAACGCCGACAACTCGTCGCCCGACAAAGGCATCCTCACCGCGTGGCCGAAGGACGGCCTGAAAAAGGTCTGGGACTGTCGGCTCGGCGACGGGTACGCCCCGCCGGTGGTGGCCGCCGGCCGGCTCTTCCACTTCGACCGCTGGAACGACAACTGTACCCTCACCGCCCGCCACGCCGAGACGGGCAAGCTGCTGTGGAAGTTCGAGTACGCCACCGACTACGACGACCTGTACGGGTACGAACCCGGCCCGCGGGCGTGCCCGGTGATCGACGGCGAGCGGGCGTTCCTCCTCGGTCCGGAAGGGATGCTGCACTGCGTGACGGTGGCCGACGGCAAAGAGGTGTGGAAGGTGAACACGAAGAAGGACTACCACGTCCACCAGAACTTCTTCGGCGTGGGCAGCGTGCCGCTGGTGGTGGGCGATCTGCTCATTGTGGCCGTGGGGGGGAGTCCGGACGGCAACCGGCCGGTCGACCTGCGAGACGCGAAGGGCAACGGCAGCGGGCTGGTGGCGTTCGACAAGAAGACGGGCAAGGAGAAGTGGAAGGCGACGGACGAACTGGCCAGCTACTCAAGCCCCGTGCTGGCCACCTTCCACGGCAAGAAGACGGTGCTGCACTTCGCCCGCGGCGGGCTGATCGGCCTCGACCCCGAGAACGGCAAGGAGCGGTTCAAGTTCGCGTGGCGGGCGAAGCTCCAGGAGAGCGTGAACGCGGCGAGTCCGGTTGTCGCCGGCGACACCATCTTGCTCACCGAGTGCTACGAGAAGGGGGCCGTTCTGCTGAAGGTGAAGGCCGATTTTACCCTCGAAACGGTCTGGAGTGACGCCGACGCGGAGGGGGACAAAGCCCTCCGCGGGCACTGGTGTACGCCCGCGGTGGACGGCAAACACGTGTACGGCAGCAGCGGGCGGCACGAACCGGAAGGCGACGTGCGGTGCGTGGAGCTGGCCACCGGCGAGGTGAAGTGGAAGCAGGCCCGCACCCGCCGCAGCACCATCACCAAAATCGACGGGCACCTGATCGTGCTGACCGAAGACGGCACCCTGATGCTGGTGAAGCCGAACGCCGAGAAGTTCGAGAAGGTGGCCGAGTGGAGCGAGAAGGACAACCCCGACTTACGATCACCATGCTGGGCACCGCCGGTGGTGGCGCGAGGGCTGATGTACGTCCGCGGCAAAGGGAAGCTGTGCTGCTATGAACTGATACCGAGCAAATAGGGTGGCCCGCTCTCGCCGAGAGCGGG
>JANNQE010000289.1:0-9890 GCA_031441625.1 Planctomycetia bacterium | reverse complement strand
GGCCTCCGATGTTCCGGTCACTTCACCCCCGCCTCGATCGCGTCCACCAACCCCGCCGGTTTGTTCGGGTTGCCCTGCCACAGCACTTCGCCCCTCGCGTTCACCAGCACCGCGGCCGGCAGCTCGGTCACGCCGAACCGCTTGAGCACGTCGCCCGACTTCTTCCCCGCTTCGGTCAGCAGGCCGTACTTCACCGCGTGGTCCTTGCGGAACAGGTCGGCCGCCATCACGCGGGCGGCTTGCGGCTCGTCGTCGCACCCGACGCCCACCACCGCCACGCCGCGGCCGGCGTACTTGTCGTGCAGGTCGTTCAGCGTCGGCACCGCCCGCACGCACGCCATGCTGCCGGCCGTGAAGAAGTGGACCAGCACCAGCTTGCCCTGTGGCAGAGCGGCCTCTCGGCCGTTGGTGTCCACGAACCCGAACGCCTCTTTGCGGGATTCGCCACGGGTCGGCGGGGTCGCGCCGGGCACCGGCTGGGCCGTGCGGGGCGTCGGCATGGCGGCCAGCGGCGGCTTCCACGGCACCGGCCCCTGGTCGGTCATCAGGTCGTACCTCTCGCCCTTCGGCAGCGCGTCGTTGTGCGCCGGCGGCGGCTCGTACCCGCCCACGGGTGCCACGCCGGGGTCGCGGTCGGTGCCGCTGAACTTGGGCACCGGCAGCGGGCCGTGAGGGTTCGGGATGTCGCCGGTCGGCGGGCGGGTGAGCGGGTCGCCGTGCGCGGGCGGGTCGGCCGGTTTCGTGGGAGCGGGAGTCGGAACCGGGGCGGGCGAACTGCCGTCCGATTCGAGCAGCGTGAGCCGCACGTTCGGGTTCGGCGTGCTCACGTACACCGTCTGGAACAGCTTCCGCCCGTCCACGGTGGCGTCCACGGTGAGCTGGTAGTTCCGCTTCGGCTTCAGCCCGTTGATGATGAACGTGCCGCTCGGGTCCGACACCACCCCGACGGGCGTGGGGGCCTTGTCGGTCGATTCGCGGACGGCGATGTACACGCCCCGCACCTTGCGGCCTTCCGGGTCTTCGACGTACCCGGCGAGCAGGCCGTTCGCCTCGGCCTTCAGGTCGTAGTTCGGCGACTTCGGGTCGTTCCAACTGGGGGCGGGCGGCGTGGTGCCTTGCATCCAGGTGGGCTTGGGCCGGTCGAGCCAGTGGGCGGGCGTGTCCGGGTTGGCGGCGCGGCCAGTCGTCTCGCCGGTCGGCGTCGGCCCGCTGAACTTGTCGTCGGCCGGACGCTTCTCGCCCCCGCTCCGGCACCCGGCCAGAACGAGCGTGATGAGTACGACCAGACTCGCCCCCCGGCGGGACATGGCACCCCCCAAATGAATTCCCCCAGTCGCTTTATTCCCAGATCACTTGAGCGAATCAAGTCGGGTTTCGGCGACCGGCCGGAATGGCGACATGCGCGGGCAGAGCAAACGGGAGAACCGACGCAATGTGGTGGGTTGAAGTGACAACTCGACCGCATCGAATGGCACAGACAAGCAGACAACGCTGCCCGAACCTGATCCTGTTCGCCCGACGGGAAAGGAATGACAGCGGACGGGTGTAGCCACATTCAGGCCGAAGGCCTGACAGTCCTCAGCCCAGGGCAACGCCCTGGCTGGGAGTCCCGTACCACCCGGCAGGCTGAAAGCCTGCGAGAACGTCTCCCAGCCCTTCAGGCTGGTGTGTTGTCGGTGGATGGTTCCCAGGGCGTTGCCCTGGGCTGAGAACTGTCAGGCCTTCGGCCTGTGGGCGGTCGACACACGCCAAGTGGCATTGCGTTCCTGAAGGTCAGTAGCCAGGGGTGGAGCGAGCATCGCAGATGCGAGCGGAACCCCTGGACCGTGGGAGCAATTTCACAAGCCCCGGAGGGGCGACAGGGACCCCACCTGTCGCCCCTCCGGGGCTTGTCCCATTTCGTGCCTGTGTCCAGGGGTTGCGTCGCTCGCCTTCGGCTCGGCGACTCCACCCCTGGCTAACATCGGTCGCCGCTCCGCGGCTGCACCTCGGCTCCCACTGGCATTCCGTTCCCGAAGGTCAGTAACGGTGGTTGGTCCCACCGACGGGGGTCGCCCGTCTCGCCCGCCCTACCAACTACAGGAGACGTATTACCTCGGATACAGCCGCCTGGAATGTCAGGCTCTCGTGCAGGGCGGGCACGACCGTCCGTTGAAAATCGTCGGCTGCGGGGGTGCCGGCCCAGGCGAAGTCCAGGGGCATGGCAACCGACAGTTCGACACTGTCGCCGTCCAGAGTGAGGACGAATTGTGGGGACGTGGCGACTGCCCCGACCGTGAACCGCTGGAAGCACGCCAGGATGTCGGTGGGCCTTCCGAGAAGCCTGCACGGGTAGCTTGCCTTGCCGCGGGCGAAGTGCAGGTGCCACCAGCCACCTTCCGATGGCCGAGCCACGAAGTAACCGAATTCCAGCGAGTCGTCACCCCAACCCACCTTCACCCCTCAGAGATTTTCAACACTAAATGGTCAATGGGCGTGTTCCAGCAACTCCAGCGGGCCGGTAATGAACGCCAGCCCGCCGGTGTCGGTCCACTGGTCCACGTGATCGACGCCCGCGTCCACCCGCAGGTACGTGCCGGCGGTCATCGTCACCCCGCCCATGTGCAGCGTGCCTTCGAGCAGCACGCACTCCTCGGCGGTGGCGTGCGAGTGGGCCGGCAAACGGGCACCGGGGGCGAACCGGAAGAGCGAACTGAACCGCCTGGCCACCGGGTCGATGTTCAGCACCCGCATGGTGATGCCGGGGAACGGCGTCGGGCCGAAGGCGGAGTCGTCGGCGTGGGACACGGTATAGCCGGCCGGCGGGTCGAGCCGTGCGAGCAGTGCCGACTTCAACTGCGGCGGTGGGGCGACGGGGGCGGTGTCGTCGAGGAACGCGACCGCGCCGGCGAACATCTCCCACGCCCCGGCGATGGTGTCGGCGCGCTCCACCGCCGCCGCCTCGTCCGGGGGGAGTGCCCCGGCGGCGTACAGGGCGAGCAGTTCTTCGCGGGTGGTGTCCGCACCGGACAGCGTCACGGATTGACTCCTTCCGCGCACAAGTCGCGGAGCCGCATCATGCCGAGGCGGATGCGGGTCTTCACGGTGCCGAGCGGGAGGCCCAGCGTGCGGGCGATCTGCTCGTGCGTCAACCCATCATAGAAGGCGAGGCGGATGAGGTCGCCCTGTTCGGGCGGGATGCGGGCCAGCGCCGCCGACACCCGCCCGGCAGCGTCGGCCACTTCCAGCCGCTCGCCGGGGTGGGCGGTGGTGGCCGGCTCGGCCGCCGGCTCGCCGACGGTTCTCGTCGTCGCCCGCTTCCGCAACCGGTCCGCCGCCCGGCTACGGGCGATCATCAGCACCCACCCGTCCGGGCCGGCGCGGGTGGCGTCGAACCGCCCGGCCTGGTTCCACACCTGGAGGAACGTCTCCTGGAGTACGTCGTCCGCGTCGGGGCGGTTTCCTAAAAGTTTGAGCAGGAAGCCGTACACCCGCGGGGACAGGCGGTCGTACAGGGCAGCGAACGCCGTGCGGTCGCGGTCGCGGGCCACGCGGGTCAGGAGGTCGCGGGTGTCGGGCATCGCCACTCCGGGAATTCGGCCCGGCCGTCTGTGAAACAGGATACGATTGGTAGCCGGCGGGGTGTTCGCCGGGCGGGAAAAATCGCGGCCGGCGAATCCGCCCGCCATGCGGGTGCGTAATGTGGGCATTGCCCCTTTCCCTTCAAGAGGTGCGACGATGGCGCGATTCCTACTGGCCGTGCTCGCGGCCGGCGTGTGCGGGCTGGCGGCTCGGGCGGACGACAAGATGATCGCCCCGGCCGACCTGGACAAGAAGGCGTACAAGGCGGCGTTCACGGCCGCCGACCTGGGCACCAAGACGTACAACGCCGGCGACCAGGGCGGCTGCCTGAAGCTGTACGAGGGCACCCTCATGACCCTGGCCGTCATGCTCGACCACCGGCCCGACCTGGTGAAGACGATCACCGACCAGATGACCGTCGCCGACAAGTTGACCACCGTGAAGGACAAGGCGTTCACCCTGCGGGCGGCCCTCGACGCGGTGATGGAGGGGACGAGCGTGAAGGCGGCGAAGAAGCCGCTGTGGGAGCGACTCGGCGGCGAGCCGGCGGTGAAGGCGGTGGTTCACGACTTCGTGGCGGCGGCGGCCACCGACAAGGCCGTCAACTTCCTCCGCGACGGCAAGTTCAAGCTGGACGCGAAGGGCGTGGAGCAACTGGAAAAGTATCTGGTGGAGTTGGTGAGCGCGACCACCGGCGGGCCGCTCAAGTACACCGGCCGCGACATGAAGAGCAGCCACGCCGGCATGAAGATCACCGACGCCGAGTTCGACGCCCTGGCCGGCATCCTGATCGCCACGCTGAAGAAGTACAAGGTGCCGCAGGCGGAGATGGACGAACTGGTGGGCATCGTGGCCGGCACCCGTAAAGACATTGTGGAGGTAAAGAAGTAATCGGGCCGCGAACGCCGGCCCGACCAACACCCTGGGAGGGCCGGCAGATGACACGGCGGAACCTGTTCGCGGCGGTGATCGCGGTGGGCGTGCTGACAGCGGTCGGCTGCGGGCCGGCCAAACAGATCGTGGATCGCACGTTCGCCCTGAGCACGGAGACGCCAGCGAAGACGGTCGAACTCCCCGCGCAAGGCGCGGCGCAGACGGTCAAGGTGGAAGTGAATGCCGACAACTTTGTAGACGTGTACGTGCTGCTGAACGCCCCCGGCGATGTCGTCAACATGGACGAGAAGGATCTGAAGGCGAAGGCGGCGGCCTCCAAGACGGGCACGAAGGGCGAGACGCTGAGCGTGCAGGTGCCGGCGGGTCAGGCGGTGACGGTGTGGGTCGGTCGGAGCGGCACGACCCAGAAGGCGACCGGCACGGTGAAGCTGACCAACTGAGCCCCGAAAACGACACACCCCCGGCCGCGGGGCCGGGGGTGTGGGACCGCACACGGAGTGCGCGGACGACTTCAGGCGTCCACACCCAGGTGGGTGCGGAGCTTGCGGATGGCCTTGTACTTCTCGTCGCTCACCCGCTCGGTGGTGGTGCCTAGTTCGGCCGCGATGTCCGGCACCGCCCACCCGTTCGCGCTCAGTTCCACGATCCTCTTCTGCCGCTCGCTCAGCACCTGAGCCGCCGCCACGTTCACCGCCTCCCACTGCTCCCGCACGCTGGTGGTCGGCCGCTGGCGGGCGTCGGCGATGTCGGCCGTCAGTTCGCCCGGCTTGCGGGTCCGCTGCGTCCGCTTCTTCACCGCGTCGATGGCCCGCAAGAACTCCCGCTTCTCCTCCCCCTCCGCCTTCAGCATGAGCGTCCACTGGTGGGTGGGCACCGTCTGAAGCAGGCGGGCGAGCACCTGCTGGGTGCAGTCGGCCCACACGTCGGCCGGCAGGCGGGCGTTCCGCCAGCACACCTGGCAGTAGCGGGTCACGTCGCGGAGCTGTTCCCCGCCCACGTCGGCCGTCGGCACCGGCCGCATGTCCTCGGCGGTCGCGGTACCGGTGGCGGTCAGGGCGGTGCCGATCACCACCGCCGCGATCACCCCCCGCGATTGAGCCGCGGCCGACGGAATCAGTTGTCGCATGAGTCTGCCTCGGATGCACACCGTGCGATTATACCGGACGGCGGACGGGTTCCATCTCGCCGGCCGCATTCCTCTCGCCCCGCCCGCCGGTAGTCGTGAATGGTACTCCACTTGCGGCGTTCCACGCAATCCGATTTGCCGCCCGCCGTTGCCGCTCTATTTTTCCCCCGACCCGCGGCCCCCTCCCGCCCGGATGGCGCACCCTGAACATGTCGTACCCGCCGGACGAAACTACCTCCGAACTCCTCCGCGGGCTGAAAAGTCCGGTCCCGGCGTTGCGCGCGAAGGCCGCCCGCGCCCTCGGCAAGACCGGCCCGGTCGGGAACGACGCCTACTCCCTGCTGCTCGCCCTCACCCGCGACCCGGAGCAGGTGGTCCGCGAGTCGGCCGTGCAAGGGCTGAGTGGGTTCGGCGTACAGGCGGTGCCCACGCTCATCCGCTTGCTGAACCACTCGTGCAAGTACGTGCGGCGGAACGTCGTCTGGGGCCTCGGCAAGCTCGGCCCCGACTCGCTCCCGGCCGTCGCTTCGCTCGTCCACACCTTGAAGGACGCCGACCCGCGGACCGCCACCGGCGCGGCCCAGGCGCTCGGGTGTATCGGCCGGGCCGCCGCCAACGCCGTACCCGCACTGGCCGAAGCCATGCGTGGCACGAACGTGGTCCTCTGCCGCATGGCCGCCAAGGCACTCAGTCAGATTGGTTTGCCGGCCCTGCCCACGCTCGTCACGCACCTGAAGCACCACGACCCTTTCGTGCGGGGCGAAGCGGCGGTGGCCCTCGGGTGGATCGGCCCGCCGGCGGCGGCGGCCGTGCCGCACCTGATGCAACTGCTCACGTCGGCGGCCGGGTCGGGGCGGTTCCGCAAGCTGTCGCCCGACTGGTCCGACCGCGGCAGCAACGCCTTCACGCCGGTGGCCACCACCCCGCCGCCGGCGAGCGGCGACGACGCGGTGCTGGTGCAGGTGGTGCAGGCGCTCGGGCGGATCGGCCCGGCCGCGTACGACGCCGAAGCGCAACTGGCGGAACTGGCGGACGACACCCGCGAGAACGTGCGGAGCGCCGTGCTGCTGGCGGTGCGAAGCATCCGTGGTGACAGCGAAGCCGACGGCGCGTGACCGTAGCGAATGGTTCTTTCCACCTCCCCCCCACCCATCCGTGGAACCATTCCCGAATCGTGGAACCACCCTTGCCGGGCAAGCACTTACGGCGAATCGGCCTCCACTCGTGAATCGGAAAAACCTTCCGCCGGCTCACCCGTTGACGGCGAGCGGGCGGCCGACACAGGTCACTTCTTCTCGTCCTTCAGCAGCCTCTCCATCGCGGCCACGGCCGTCTTCGCATCCCGCGCGTGGAACTTGCCCACCACTTTGCCGTCGCGGTCGATCAGTACCGTGCTCGGGTAGCCGCGGATGCCGTACACGTCGGCCATTTTCCCCCGCGCGCCGCTCTCCTGGCTCTTGCCGTTCACCAGCGCCGACGGGAACGGCAGGTCGCGGTCCTTCCACACGTCCTTCTTGTACCGGGCGAGCTTCTCGTCCAGTTCCTTCGCCGTCGTCACCTCGCCGTCGCCGTCGATGTGAACGCCGACGATCACCAACCCCTGGTCCTTGAACGTGTCGTGCAGTTCGTACAACACCGGCATGCTGCCGATGCACGGCCCGCACCAGTACCCCCAGAACTCCAGCAGCACCACCTTCCCCTTCAGGTCGGAGAGCTTCACCGCCTCGCCCTTCCACCCGGCCACACCGGTCAACTCCGGGGCCGGCTTGCCGATCAGCTTGTGCAGCCCGGTGGCGGGCAGGTCCACCGGCGGGGCGGCGTACTCGCTCTGGTCCTTCGGCACGCTCAGCGGCACCACCTTTTCCCCCATCGCCTCCGACCCGTACACCCACAGCTTGTACTCGCCCGGCGGGAGCAGGTACTCCAGCTTGCCGTCCTTCGCCCCGCAGAACGCCATCCGCTGGCCGTCGGCGGTCATGACGTAGCTGTTGAAGGCGTCGTCCAGCTTCACCCCGCTCTTGGCGATCTCCGCACAGGTGCCGGCCACCGTCACCTTGCACTCGGGTTGGAGCGTCACCGTCACCTCGCCGGACAGCACCCGCCACGGCGACAGGCCGGCGACGCCCATGAGCTTCTTGGCCGGGTCGCGGGCGATGAGCGTGACGGTCTGAAGCACCCCATCCGCCGACGCCTTCAGCTTGACCGTGCCGTCGGCGGCGGCCGTCTGCGCGTTGTACAGCATCCAGCCGGTGTCGGCGTCGCGGACGGTGCCCGGCGGCGGGGTGAGCGTGCTCCGCACGTACTCCCTCATCTGCTTGTCGTCCGGCAGCTTCTCGATTTCCTTTTCCAGCTTCTCGGCCGACATCCCGGTCAGGTCGATGACCAGCGGCTTGCCGTCGCGGTCGGTCAGATCGAACCGCTTGGCGTGGTGCATGTACCCGCCCACCAGCACCCCGCCGGCCGGCTTGCCGTCCGGCCCGACCATCGACACCTTCAGTTCGCCCGGGAACGCCTTGAAGTCCTTCGGCGCCCGCTTCAGCACGAGCACCACGTCCCGCTTCTTGGCGGGGGTGAACTCGGTCGGCCGCTTGCCCTCGCTGTTCAGTTCCAGGGCCAGGGTGAGGGTGTCGCCGTCCAGCTTGTACAGCGCCGGGACGGTACACGGGCTGAGCTTCAACGGCATCCCTTCCGACGACAGGTCGAAGCCGTCCACCTTGAAGTCGATGGCCTTCTTCGCCTCGTCCACGGCGAGAGTGCCGGTGAACGGCGTCTTCGCCCCGTAGACCTTGCTGATGCTGAACTTGCCGTCGGCGACCGTGACCACCGACCCCCACACCTGGGCGAGGCCGGAACCGCGGCTCATCTCGTAGCCGTCGAACACCCACGTCCCGTTCAGCCGCTCGGCGTCGGTCTTCGGGTCGGCAGCGAACAGGGCGGTGCCGGCGAGCAGCACGGCGAGGCTGGCGAGTCGCACGGGGAATCCTCCGGAGGTGTGGCGACAGGATACCCCTATGACGCCGGTAGGCCGAACCGATTTCTCGTTTCGCCCGGTCGCCCCGTACCATAATCGCATCCTTCACCCTCCCCCGGAGCCTGCCCCCCGATGTCCGTGTTCGTCACCAAGGAAGCGCCGAACTTCACCGCCCAGGCGGTGGTGAACGGCGAGTTCAAGCCGGTGTCCCTCACCGACTACCGCGGGAAGTACGTCGTCCTGTACTTCTACCCGCTCGACTTCACCTTCGTCTGACCCACCGAGATCATCGCGTTCGACGATAAACTCGCCGAGTTTACCGCCCGCAACGCGGTGGTCCTGGGGCTGTCGGTCGACAGCCAGTTCTCGCACAAGGCGTGGCTCGACGTGCCGCGGAGCCAAGGCGGGCTGGGCGGGTTGAAGTACCCGCTCGTGTCCGACCTGACGAAGAAGATCAGCCAGGAGTACGGCGTCCTGCTCGAGGGGGGCATCGCCCTGCGGGGGCTGTTCCTGATCGACAAGGCGGGGGTGGTGCGGCACATCACCATCAACGACCTGCCCATCGGCCGGAGCGTGGACGAGGTGATCCGCACGCTCGACGCCCTCCAGCACGTCGAGCAGCACGGCGAGGTGTGCCCGGCCAACTGGAACAAGGGCAAAGACGCCATCAACCCGAAGAAGGCGGGCGAGTACTTCGAGAAAGTGAACAAGTAGGCCGGCAATGGCGGCGGGTGGTTTCGGGCCACCCGCTCCACCCCACCCGCTCACGCGGGCCGGTCGGTCAGCAGTTTCAGAATGGCCGCGGTGAAGGCGGGCAGGTCGGCCGGGGTGCGGCTGGTGACAACGTGCCCGTCCACCACCACTTCGGCGTCCACCCAGGTGGCGCCGGCGTTCGTCATGTCGTCCTTGATGGCGAAGAAGCCGGTCGCCCGTCGCCCGTCCCGCAGGGCATCCGTACTGCACAACACCCACGGCCCGTGGCAGATGGCCGCCAGGATTTTGCCCGCCGCGTGCGCGTCCCGCACCAGCTTGAGCACGGCGTGCGACCGCCGCAGGTAGTCCGGACAGAACCCGCCGGGAATGATGATGGCGTCGAAGTCGTCGGCCGTCACGTCCGCCGCCGCCTTGTCGGCCGTGGCCGGGTAGCCCAGCTTGCTCGGGTACGTCTTGCCCGCCTCCGGGCCGACGAGCGTCACCTTCGCGCCGGCCTCGCGGAAGCGGTACACCGGGTACCACAGCTCCAGCTCCTCGTACTTCTGCTCGACCAGCACGGCGACACGCTTCATGGCAGGCTCCTCCGGGTGAACCGGCGGCGTGAGCCGCCTGGGTTGCAGTCAC
>JANNQE010000288.1:0-10937 GCA_031441625.1 Planctomycetia bacterium | reverse complement strand
TCCGCCGGTGTTTTAGTACACATGAGGCACCGGCGGACTCACGTCGCGCCGTTCGCCTCCCGATTTCGAAACGTTCCTTGCTGTCGTCGGCAGATTTCATCCACTTTTCGCCCGGCCCGTTCGGAGGAACGCAGAATGCGTTGGACTTCTTCCCTTTTCCTGGTGCTGAGTATCGGGCTAAGTCTGTTCGCCGGGGAGCCGAAGGACCCGAAGTCACTCGACGTGTCGGCAGAGAAGACGGCAGCGGCGAAGGCGCTCATCGCCAAACTGGACGACGACGACATCCTGATGCGAGACAAACTGACGGCCGAGTTGAAGGCGATGGGCCGCGAAGCCTTGCCCGCCCTACTCGAAGCGCAGAAGGCGAAGGTGCCGAACCGCGTGCTCGACCGGGTGATGGAAGTGCTGCCGGCCGCACGGCAAGCCGACTTCGCCACTCGCTACCCGCTGTTCCTGGCGGACAAAGACCGCAAGTACGATCACGACCTGCCCGGTTGGAACGAACTGAAAGCCGCCGTGAAGGACACCAAGGAGTCGCGGGCGCTGATGGCCGACATCTTGAACGACGACGAGTGCCGGGAGATGATTCTCTCCGTGTTCGACACCTCGGAAACCGGACGGAAGCTGTTCGAACGGCGGTGGCAGGCGAAGCGAGAGGAGTGGCAGGCGGAATGCAGAGCCGGACGACAACCCGAAGGGCATCGCCCCAAAGCCGACGCCCCGATCCATTGGGCCGTCGCGGCCTTGCTCAGCGACCTGCTTTACGACCGCGACTACTACACATCATTTCGCGGCCCGGTGCCCGAAGCCTACTGCAACTGCGACGAGGGCAGGTTGGCCATTGCCGGCAAGGGGAAATACGGTGTGATCGTTGGTGACTTCGCAAGGTACTGGATCGGGCAGCAGAAGATGCCGCTCGGATTGAAAGTGGGTACTTGGCTCGCAAGGTCGTTTCAGTTCGACGAGGCGTTCGTGCGGGAGTGCCTGGAGCGGGAGTTCGAGTGCGCCGTGGCTCGCGGCGAGCGGTCCACCGCCATGAGCCAACTGGCGGCCACCAAAGACCCGAAGTGCATCGCCAGCTTCCGCCGCCTATTCGAGATGGAGACCGCGCACTCGACTCCTTCTTTCACCGCCCAACTGGGCGAGATCCAGGTGCGTGACGCTGCGCTGTCGATGTGCATCGCCCTGTCCGGGCAAGACCCGGTGGAGTACGGGTTCTCGGCCCAGAACCCGCGGGCGACGGCGAAGGACGACGCCCGTTACTGGGTGGACAACTACTACTTCAAGGCGTCGGACGACCAGTCGGCGGACGACAAACGGAAGACGGCGTTCAAGAAGTGGGCGGAGTGGGAGAAGGCCAACCCCGACGCCATCAAGGCCAAGCCGCCCGAGAAGAAGTGACGGGCGGTCGGAATGAACGCGGTCCGACGGTGGGGTGTGCGGGGGGAACGGGCGGGCGTATCTTTCCCCACCAATCATCGTTCGGCACCAGCAGGAGCGCGACATGCTCGGACACCGCGTCATGCGGAAACTTCGCAAGTGGGCCAACCGCGACATCTACCGCAAGGCGTACGAGGAGCACGCCGCCCTGCACCCCGGCGACGACGCCATCGGCGACGGCGACTTCGACCTGATCGGGAAGATCGAACTCGGCATCCTACGGGCCGAAGGGCTGGCCCCCGAACACACCCTGTTCGACCTGGGGTGCGGCACCGGCCGGCTGGCCATCCAGGCGATTCCATATCTGACGAGCGGCGCGTACACCGGGGCCGACATCGCCGCCCCGCTGCTCGCCCAGGCCGCCAAGCGGCTGGCCGCCGCCGGCGGGCCGGGCGGCTGTCGCGTGGCGTGGCTGGTTCAAACCACCACCGCCATCGCCCTGCCCACGCAGTCGGTGGACATGCTGTGCGCGTTCTCGGTGTTCACCCACCTGGAACACGAGGACAGCTACCGCTACCTGCTCGACGCGCGGCGGGTGGTGAAGCCGGGTGGCAAGTTCGTGTTCTCGTGCCTGCCGCTGGATTTGCCCGTAGCGCGGGAGTTCTTCGCCCGCCAGGCGGACGTGCCGTTCGAGCGGCGGTGGGCGGAGGTGCGGAACGTGGCCACCTCCCGCGACATGATGGCGGCACTCGCGGACATGGCCGGCTGGCGGGTGGTGCGGTGGTACGCCGGCAACGAGCCGAACATTCCGATTGCCGAGGGCGACCTGCGGGCACTCGGTCAGACCAGTTGCGTGTTGCAAGCCCCCGCAGTGTCCGGCTGACCGACGCGGGCTGAAAAAAGTACAACCCGCACACTCCCCGTCCCCTCGTCATTTCCCGTCAGCCCCCGTTTTCGCCACGGCCTCCCCGTTCGCCCCCACCCCCTCACCGGCAGGGTCGGGGGCAGCGGGACCGGCACAACCCGCAGGCTTTCAACCGGCCAACCGGAAACCTCTCACCGTCTTCGCGCACCGGCGTGGCCGGCGGAACCGGACCATCTCACCGAAAGCGCGGAAACGTGCGCACAGCACCCGAATTTCGCCCGCATCCCAACCCCCGCCGCTTTCGCACACCCGCGGCGCGGGCATGATGTCTCAAGCACGGCGGGAGCCAGTGACGGGATGAGGGGCCAAAAGGATGGCACCTCGCGTCATCGGTGACGGTGCGAACCCTGATGCGGAGTACGGAAATGAGCATGCGATGGGTCAAAGTGTGTACGCTGACGGCGGTGGTCGGCGGCGTGTTCGGGGGTTCGGCCCTCCTCGCCGATGACAAGAAGCCGGCGGACGACAAGAAGCCGGTGGACGCCAAGCCGGCCGACCCGGTGCCCGTGGTCACCCCCGGCACGCCGATCCCGGTCGTCACCGGCACCCCCGGTGTCGTCACCGGAATGCCCGGTGTGGTGACCGGCGGCTGCGGGCCGACCGTCACGGCCGCCCCGGTCCTGGGCGGGTGCGCGACGGCCGCGAGCGGCAGTTGGACCACTCAGACCGTCACGGTCACGGAGATGGTGCCCACCCAGGTGCAGGAGACCCGCACGGTCCTGCGGGCGGTCACCAAGGCGGAGGCGTACACCGCCTACCGCACGGAAGTGGTGCCGACCACCAGCACGGTGAACGTGACGGTGAACAAGATGGTCCAAGAGACCGTCATGACCACCCAGACGATCAGCAAGCCGGTGACCGAGACGGTGATGGAAACCCGAACCGTGAGCCGGCAGGTGCCGGTGACCAAGACGGTGATGGTGAACGAGACGCAATACCAGACGGTGCAAGAGACGAACATGGTGTCCCGCACCGTGCGGAACACCGTGAGCGTGCCGACGACCGTGGACATGGGCCCGTCCGTCCTCGACCGGGTCAAGGCCTTCAAGAACCCCTGCTTCTGCCCCTGCCCCCGCACGGTGACGGTGTGCAAGCGGCAGACCACGTGTGAGACGGTGTGCGAGCCGGTGACCACCTGCCGCAAGGTGGCGGTCACCACCTGCGTGCCGCGGACGGTCACCACCTGCGAGACGGTGTGCGAGACGGTGCAAGTGCCGTGCACCCGCACCCGCATGGTGTGCGAGACGGTGCAAGTGCCGACGTGCGTGACCCGGTGCGTGCCGACCGTGGAAGCGCGGACGGTGACCACCAACGTGTGCCGCACCGTGCCGTACACCTGCACCCGCAACGTGACCGTGTGCGAGCCGGTCGCCGAAACGGTGACCGTGTGCAAGCTGGTGCCGACCCAGGTGCAGAAGCAGGTTCAGGTGTGGGTGGCAGCTCCGGCCACCGCCGGCTTCGGCGGGTGCGGTGACCCGTGCGGCAACGGCTACGGCAGCGTCTCGGGCTTCGGCGGGTGCGGTGACGCCGGCTTCGCCGGCACTACCGGCTCGTTCGGCGGCGGGTGCGCCACCAGCGGCGGGTGCGGCAGCAGCGGCGGGCTGCTGCAAGGGCTGATCGCCAAGAAGCACGCCTTCATCGGCAGCGTGTTCGCCAAGAAGAAAGCCTTCTTCGGCGGCCTGTTCAACCGCGGCGGGTGCGGCGGCGGCTGTGGCACCCCGGCCTTCGCGGCCCCGGTGGCCAGCGGGTGCAGCGGCTGCGGCCACTAAGCAACAACCAACCTGGGTGGTGACCCCGTAACCCACCACCCCGCCAACCCCCGGCCACAAGCCGGGGGTTGTTTCGTTGAGTGATGGAGGATCGGGGAGTCAGCCGGACATGCTGACGGCTTCGACGAAGAAGTGGTCCGGCGAGGTGGTGTCGTTCACCGAGAAGCGGATGATCCGCCAGCGCCCACGGAGGAAGAGCCGAATGGGAACGACGAACAGGAAGTCCGGGTCGGCGTCGTCGCGGTTCGCCCGATACCTGTCGAACTGCGCACGGTGGGCCGCCCTCAACCCGTCCATGGCATGAACCATGGCCTCCTTATTCGCGAGCAATCCCCCGAGTGTCCTGGACACCTCGGGGAGAACGGTCAGGGTTCTCTCGTGCATCGGGTGATCCGGTGGCGGAGGTGTCACTCGGCGCGAAGCCTGGCGATCAGAGTGTCGATGTCTTCCCCCACTTCACCCGCCTCAATCGCGGCGCGAGAACGGGCGATCATTTCCCGATCCGCCGGCGGCAGGGGGACGGGGGCGTCGCTCCACGGCCAGAGATCAACGAGGTCGGCCTTCACCTGCTCCCAATACGCGATGTGCTCGTTGAGCTTTGCCGCGTTCGGCAACGTCATCCCGTGCCGACTTGCCACGACAATTGTGCCACCTCGGAACTCCACCAACTCGCCCAGTACATCCTGCACGAGCAACGACATGGAACGTCCCAAGTCATCGAACTCTTGGTCCGGCTCGACTACCACGCCCTCAAACCGGGTGTTGAAATCTCGAACCTCGGCTTGTGCGGCCGCGGAGTGTTTGGCGAGTGACTCAACGTGCGATGTCAGTGAACTCTCAAGCGAGCCTTTCGCCTCTTCGAGTGCGGACCGCCTCAACGTGTCGTCCCGATACTCGACAGCGGTCAGGAATGATTCCATCGCCCGCACAAAGAGGTCATTCGTGTCGTCCGCCGCCGCTCGAATGTCATCGAGTTTATGGCGAAGTGCGCGGAGGTCCGCCCTGTCGTGTGTTTTCGTTGCCATAACGCCTCCCCAATGGCTTTCGACTCTACCTCATTGTACCGGCCGGGTACACGTCACTCCTCGTCCATGCCGTGGAACAGGCCGAGGTAGCTGAAGTAGCGGCGGTCGGAGATCAGCTTGCGTTGCACGGCGTCCTTGACCGCGCACCGCTGCTCGTGCGTGTGCGTGCAGTCGGGGAAGCCGCACAGGGGCACCAGCGGGCGGAACTCGTCGAACAGCCCCTCCACCTCCTCCGCCCGCGTGTCCCACAGTTGCAACTGCCGCACGCCCGGCGTGTCCACCACCCACCCGCCCGTCTCCAGGCGGATCAACTCCGCCGTGGTGGTGGTGTGCGTGCCCTTCTGCGTCTCCGCGCTCACGCTCTTCACCCGCAGCGCCAACTCCGGCTGAATGGCGTTCAGGAGCGACGACTTGCCGACCCCCGACTGCCCCGAGAACACCGTCGCCCGGCCGCCGAGCAATTGCCGCAACTTGCCGATGCCGATGCCCGTCGTCGCGCTCGTGAGCAGCGTCGGAATGCCCATCTGCGAATACGCCCCGACCATCGGTTGCAGTTCCACCGGGTCGGCCAGGTCGGCCTTGTTCAGGCACAGGATGGGGGCGAGTGCGCCCTTGCGGGCGGTGGCGATGTAGCGGTCGATCAGGTGCGGCTTCAGGTCGGGCTGAACGAGGCTCATGACGATGACGAGTTGGTCGACGTTGGCCACAAGAATGTGCTCGCGGCGGCGGCTGGCGCGGGTGAGCACCCCCGTGCGGGGCAAGACGTGTTCGATCACCCCTTCGGGCGGGGCGGTGGACACCAGCCGCACCAGGTCGCCCGTCGTCACCACGCTCCGCTCGTCCACCGACAGCGACTTGAGCACGCGGCGGACGGTGCAGCGGAAGACCCGCCCGTCGTCGGCTTCCACGTAACTGTACAACCCGTGGACCCGCAGCACCCGGCCGGGGATGACATCCGCCCCGCGGGCGGCCGGGGTGGTGTCGGCGTCGTCGCCGACGAGCACCGTGCGGTGCCGCGACAGGTCGCCCTTCGCCCGCACCCGCTCGCCCCCGGCGGCGTCGCCGGCGGCGTCGGCGTCGTCCCCGAACTGCTGCGTCAGGTCGTTCTCGCGGGGCGGCTTGGTGCGGTTCTTCCGCAGTTCCACCCGCACCTTCTTTTTCTTGTTGCTCATGCGAACGGGCGGCCGTAGTTGTAGGAGTCGTTCACTGACCATACGGCCCGCGACGGGCCGCGCCAACCCGGAGGGAGCCGCGTTGACCCCCACCCGCCCCGACACGGCCTCCCGCTGGTTCGTTCGCGCCGTCACCGTCCTTTTCTGCCTGGGGGCCGGATACTTCGTCACCAAACAGGGCAGCGCCCGACTGCCGGTCCACGACGAGTGGGGTCTGTACGCGCAGTACCTGACGCAAGAGCCGGCCGAGTACCTGTTCAGCCACCACAACGAGCACCGCTACCCGATCAGCAAGCTGCTGTGGGCGGTCGGCCTGAAGGCGACCGGCGACAACTTCCGCGCGCCCATGTACATGACGGTGGGGTTGCTGACCGCGGCGGCGGTGCTGTTCCAGTGGACCGCCCGGCGGGTGCGGGGGTTCACCCACCCGGCCGACGCACTGACTGCCGTGGTGCTGCTGCACTGGGGGCACAGCACCAACCTGCTGATGGGTTATCAGGTGGGGTTCGTGTGGGTGGTGTACGCGGTGGCCGGGTGGGCGTGGTGCGGGGTGAATTGGGGTGACAGTCGGCGCACCGTCTGGGCGTGGGGCAGCGCGCTGTACGCCGTGGCGGTGGTGCCGACCGGCGGGTTCGGCGTCATCTTCACTCCCGCGGTGGTCGGCTGGCTCGGCTTCCTCGCGGTCATTCACGGGCGTGAAAAGCGGTGGGCGTCGGCCGTCGGGTTCGTCGTGCTGGCACTCGCGGCGGGCGGGTACACCGCGTGGATCGTCGCCACCACCCCGCCGATCACCACCCCCGTGATCGACCCGCTGGCGCACCCCGAACAAATGGCCGCCGGCACCGCCCGCTACCTGGGCGGCGCGCTCGGCTACTGGGACAAGGAGCACGACAACGGGCCGGTGCGGTGGTGGCTGACGGTGGCGGTGGTGGCGGTGTACTTCGTCGCGGCCCGCGTCGCCGGCGGGTGGCTGTTCGCCCGCGTGTCGAGTCGGCGGGTGGTCGGCGGGGTGCTGCTGCTGCTGCTGGCGTCAACGGTACTGGTCGGCGGGGTGACGACTCGCACTCGTGGGGAGCACTGCGTGGGCCGGCGGTTCGCCACGCCCAGCGCGGTCGGGCTGGCGGTGGCGGTGGTGATCGTGGGCGGGGCGGTCCGCACCGGACGGTGGGGGAGCGTCGCCGCGGCGGTGGGCGTCCTGGCGGTCGGCGGCGGACTGATGTTCCTGACGAACGAGCACGCCCGCCGGCACGGGTTCAACGTCCGCACCTCGCACGACGGCATCGTGGAAGATTTGGAAGCGGGTACGCCGCCGACGGTCCTGTCGGGACGGCACGGCGGGTCGTTCGGGGTGATCGTGGGCGACGACCTGAAGGCGTATGCGGTGATGTACAAGCGGCTCGGCGTCCGCGGCTTTCGCGACGCCCCGGACGACCCGCCGTTCGCGCCGGTGCCGGTGAGCGGAGTTGAATTGCCAATCGGGTTGGGCAACCCGGACATCCGGATGCCGTATCAGGTGCTCCGCGAGGTGAAGCTGACGCAACCGCCGCCGGGGGCCATCGCCGTGCGGTGGCGGACGATGCTGGTGGTGCCGCTCGAACATCAGCAGCGGCTGACCTGCCGTTGGACTGACCCGGCCACCGGCGAAGCGAAGTCGTCGGTCGCGTACCCGAACTCGATCCACCTGCCGACGCACTTGGTGTTCATTTTCACCGGCCGGCCGACGGATCTGACCGTGAGCGGGGCCGACGGGCTGTACGCGATTGAAGCGATGGAGTGGCTGGTGGTGCCGTGACCCGTTCCACTCGCTCCGCGAGTGGGTTCCGCTCGCGGAGCGAGCAGAGCACTACAGCACCAGCGAGCCGTCGTGTAAACCCGACGCCACCAGCACGCCGTCGGCACCCGAGTCCTTCAGCCGCTGCACGTCCTCCTTGGTCCGCACCCCGCCGCCGCTCACCAGTCCGATCTCCGGCATCGCCGCCTTCAGCCGCTCGACCGCCTTCGCCGTGCCCGGCCCGCCGCGACTGCCCACGTGCGCCAGATCGAGCAGGATGAACACGCGGTTGCCGAGCAGCACCTCGACCGCCCGCGCCAGCGACACCACGTCCGTCGGTTCGGCCACGCCCCACCCGGCCCACGCCTTCCAGTCGCCGATCAGCTCGCCGTCGTAGGTGTCGACGGAGAACACACACCCGCTCCCCACCGCCGCCCGCACGCTCGCCAGCACCGCCGGCCCGCCCACGGTCTCGCTACCGAGTACCGGCACCACGTTCCCCCGCGGTTGCGGCCGGAACATCGTCTTCCACGTGCCCGGCTTGCTCAGCGGCAATCGACCGATGTCGGCTTCGGTGCGCACCCCCTGGTCGATCCACACCTTCACCCCCGGCAGCGCGTCGGCCACCTCCGCCGCCACGGTGCCCCCGCCCTGCCCGATGATGGCGTCCAGGTCGGCGACGTAAATGTCCTCCGCCCCGGTCGCGGCCACCAGCGCTTTCGCCACCGCCACCGGGCTGACGCTGAACGTCAGCTTGCTCTGGATGGGGCGGTACTCGGCCCGCCGCCCGCCCACCGCGCGGACCACGACCCCGGCCATCACGTCAATCACGGGGATGATCCGCATGGCTGGCTCCTACAATCACCGCTGCTCACGGGGACACGCCATGAAGGGTAGCCTACCGATCGCCCTGCTGCTGTGCTCGGTCGCCGTTTCCTTCGGGGCGGCTCAAGACGCAGACGTGCCGGCCGCCGAGACCGCCGGGCCGCCGGGGGCGGTGGCTGCCTTCAGCCCGCCGTTCGCCCCGGCTTCGCACAAGCTGACCATCCCGAAAGGGGCGGCCGGCCTGACCGTGTCGCTCGACGGCCGGCGGTGCTTCCTCGAATCCGACTGGGCCAAGCCGGCGAACCTGGCGAAGCGGACCGTGTTGAACATCGACGCCCAGAGCGGCACGAGCCAGTCGTTCGAGTTGCCTGAAAAGCGAGTCGTGTTCGGCCACGCGCTCACAGGCGAGGCGTTCCTCACCATCGGTGCGCCCGACGTGGCAGGCAGCGGCGAGCGGTTGGAGATGTTCACCGCCGACGGCAAGTCAGTCGCCGCGTGGCGGCCGCACCCGGAGGCGAAGCCCGACCAGTTCCGCAGTTCCGTTCGGTACGCCGCGGCGCTGAGCACCAGTCGCGCGATCACCGTGGGCAGCGGTCGCGTGACGCTGTGGCAACTGCCGGAGGCGAAGGCGGTGTGGACGGCGAAGATGCCGGAGGCCAGCGGCGGCGGCCTGTCGCCCGACGGCAAGGTGCTGTTCGTGGCGCACGCCGGCGGGGTGCGGGCGCTGAAAGTGGAATCGGGCGGCACGCTCGGCAACCTGAAGGCGGACGGCGGGGGCGCGCCGAACTGGCAGGACGGGTACGCGGTGGCGGTGAGCGGCGACGGCAAGCGGCTGGCGATGATGAGCGGGCCTCCCACGTCGCAGGTGGTGCGGGTGTGGGAGTTGGCCGACGGCGCGCTCCTCACCCGGCAGAGCCTGCGGTACTCCGGCGACGTGCCCACGCTCCGCTTCTTCGGCCCGCGGTTCGTGCTCGCCGGCGATCAGGTGTTCGACCTGACCGACCGCCGCGAGGTGTGGAAGCTGAAACTGCCGCAGGTCGGCACGATGGCGAACTCCGCCCCGGCCGACGGGCGGGTCTGGTTCGTGTCCGGCATACTGGCCCAGGCCGATTTGCACGCGAGTGCGTTCCCCGACGACCCACTCGCCCGCTTCCTGACCGACTACGACCAGACGGGGGAGAGCGGCGTGTTCAAGAAGGGGGAGGCGGTGAAGGTGGTGATCGAAGCGCCGGCCGACGCCCCGCCGAACTGGGACGCCCAGGCCCGCACCGCCGCCCGATTCGCCCTCGCTTCGGCCAAGCTGACCGAAGACGCGAACGCCGCTACCGTGCTGAAGGTGACGTTCACCACGGTGCCGGGCGAGTCGATCAAGATGAAGTGGCAGGGGGCCGAGAACCTCGGCCGCGAGGAGACGATCCGCAAGTTCAGCGTCGAGAGTCGGGCAGTCGTCACCCGCAACGGTCAGGTGGTCCACACCGCCCCGCCGACGAAGACGGAGATGCGGATCAAGGAGTGGCCGCAGTTGAACGAGATCGACGACGACAGCAAGAGCGGGCAGGAGTTCTTCACCCGGCAGGTGTGGAAGAGTGCGAGCTACGGGGCGGGGGTCGTGTTCGCGTCGTCCGGGGCCGGGTACAAGCAACCGAACGGCGTGACGTGGCGGCTACCGGGCGAGGCGAAGCTGGAGAGCGACGGGCTGAAGATGAACTGGCCGGCCGGGTACGATCCGAACGCGGTCCCGGTCGGTCCGTCGATGGCCCCGACGCCGACACCCGCACCGCCGCCGGCGGCGGGCGCGTCGGTGTGGATCCTTTTGGCAGTGGGTGGGGTGTGCGGCGGAGTGCTGGTGGCCGCCGGCGTGGTGGTGCTGGTGCTGGTCATGCGGGCGAAGGCGCGGAAGAAGCTGGACGACGACGACCGCCCAAGACGGCGGAGGCGAGACGATGACGATGACGACCGGCCGCGGCGCAGACGATAGCACACCTCTGCGGGGCGCGCGGCAGCGCGCGGGGCACCGGGCTCGCTGCCGCTCGCCGCGAAGATCACCCCTTCCACTTCCGCACCAGATCC
>JANNQE010000287.1:0-1900 GCA_031441625.1 Planctomycetia bacterium | reverse complement strand
GCGTGATGCCGGTGGCGCCCCCCATCTCGGTCGGGCCACTGTTTGGCGGGTGCCGCCCGGCAGGCGGCACCTACCTGGGCGGCTTGTACCCCTCCGGCGGGGTCACCACCTCGAAGTCGCTCCCCTTTACCTTCCGCAGCTCCTCGTGCAGCACCGGGATTCGTTCGTCCGGGGCGGACGACAGCGTCCACTCCAGCCCGTTGTCGGCCACGAACACCCCGTAGGTCTTGAGCGCCTCCAGAATCACCTTCACCTCGGCCGAGAACTTGGACGTGTCGAAGTCCTTCCGCAACCGGAACCGCTCGCCCATCCGCGGCAGGTCCTCGTCGGTCCGCGTGCTGGCGTAGTGCGTGGCCGGGTACACGTACGCCCGGCGGGTCTTCCGCACCCCCATGCGGAGGGCGTGCTCGATCACCCCGCGTTTCAGTTCGTCGTACCGCACCACCGCCGGGAAGATGGGCAACCCGGCCGCGTCGGCGCTCGTCCACCCGTCCGGCCGCAGCTTGTTCGAACTCAAATCGAACACCGACGCCTGCGCCGCCTTCCACCCCTTGTCGGTCTTGTAGGTGCTGAAGAACTCGTACAGCTTGCGGTTCGTCGGATCGACGACGATGGCGTGGCGGTCGCCCTCCAGCTTGGCGGCGTCGCGTTGCACGTCGTCGAGCGTCCACTTCTTCAGCTTGTCGTCCCGCTTGTACCCCGACGGCCAGTTCTCGATGAACATGGTGTCGGGGATGGGGAACGGCCCCTTGTCCGACTCGTCCTTGTACTCCACGCTCAGCAGGTCTTGCGTCTTCTGCGTCGGTGGGACGATGACGAACCCCATGTCGGTGTTGTACCGCAGCGGCTTGTCGGTCCCGACGGTAGCGACGATCTGCTTCGACCGCGGGTGAACCGGCCAGTCGGCCACCGGGATGTTCCACGGGTTGTCGGGCGGGAACACTTCGAGCGCGGCGAGCACCTTGTCGGCCTCGGGCGTGTCGAACGGGATGACCTTCTCGACGGCCGGCATCTTGGCCGCCTTGAGGCGGTCCAGCCGGGCCTTGTTGACGGTCACGCCCGGCGGGTCGGCGGCGAGAGCGACCGCGGGGACGAGCAGCAGGAGGGAGAGGGTGCGCATGGTGGGTGTGGGGGAAGGTGGGCCGGCGGGTGCCACACACTGTACACTGTCGGCGTGCAACCCGTCACGTTCAACTGGGCGACCGGCCCGCGGCGATACCGGCTCCACGGCCGGAACCTGGGTTCCGACCCCGCCCGCCCGCTGGTGGTGATGCTGCACGGCACCGGCGGGTCGGCCGAGTTCGCGGCCGAAGAAACCCCCTGGGCCGACCTCGCCGACGAACTGAACTTCCTCGTCGCGTTCGCCGACGCGCTGCCCGTCGATCCCACTTCGCCCCCGTCGTTCCTCACCAACCCGAAGCGGTGGAACGACGGCTCGACACGCCCCGGCGACCTGTTTCACAGTGATGTCGATGACGTGACGTACCTTCAGGCGGTGATCGACGACGCGACCGAGCACGGCCCGGCCGACCCCACGCGGGTTTACCTGACCGGCTTCTCGAACGGGGCGAGCATGGCCTTCCGCTTCGCCGCCGAGCGGCCGGGCGAGGTCGCGGCGGTCGCACCCGTCGCGGGGTACTGTCACGTGTCGCCCGCGTTGCTCGCTCCGCCCGTGCCGACGCTGTACGTCATCGGCGACGAGGACCGATTGCTGCCGTTGCACGGCGGGCCGGTGCGCATCCCGTGGGGCAATCGAATGGTCGAACGGCCGGCCATCGACGACACGCTGGCGCGGTGGGCGACCGCGCTCGGGTGCGACCCGCTGCCGCAGTTGGTGGGCGAAGGGGGAGGGGTGCGGACCGAGCGGTTCCTCGGGCCGGTCGAGTTCACGAAGCTGGTG
>JANNQE010000286.1:0-5334 GCA_031441625.1 Planctomycetia bacterium | reverse complement strand
CACCGTGGAAACGAAGGCCGAGACCTTCCTGCCGAAGAAGTGACCGACACCAAGCCCCGGAGGGGCGCTCGGGTGTAGCCTGGGGCGGAAGCCCCAGGAGTCCGAATCCAAATCGTGAAAAGCCCCGGAGGGGCGCTCGGACCCTTCCGAGCGCCCCTCCGGGGCTTGGTAGTTGGTGTCATTCCTGTCCTTGGGCTTCCGCCCCAGGCTACACCCGAGCGCCCCTCCGGGGCTTGGTGTCGGTCACTTCTTCGGCAGGAAGGTCTCGGCCTTCGTTTCCACGGTGGTCGTCTGCGTCTGGAAGAGTTGCACGCTGGTGTCGGTCTGGCCGATGGCCACCACCAGAGTGCCGCTCATCGTGACGGCCAGTTCGGACTTCACCAGGTAGCCCGTCTTCGGGTCATACAGGTAGTACCCGGCCTTCGGGGTCTGGGTGGTCAGGTCGCCGCTCTTAATGCGGAAGAGCAGGCCGTCGGCGTCGCCGGACGGCGGCTTGTAGGTCAGGTTGGCCTTCACCTCGATGCGGTCGAGGTCGGTCTTCTCCTTGTCCTTGCCCTTGTAGGTGAACGTGTACGCCCGCTCGTAGTCGCCGATCGGCCCGAGCTTGAGCGGCGTGGTCTTCGTCCACACGTCGTTGTCCGCCTTCTCCGGCTTGTCCCCGCCGGGGGTCAGGCCGGCCAGCGGGTCGGACATTTCCTTCAGCGACTCGGTGGTCAGGATCTTCTTGAGCAGCGCCTCCATCTGCTGGTTGGCGGCCCCCAGGTTCTTGAGCAGCGCCTCCTGCCCTTCCACCTTCTCGACCGCCATCCCCTTGCCGAAGGTGATGGTGAACGTGCTGCCGATCAGGTTCTTGAAGAACTCGTTCAGGCCGGGGTTCTGGGCGTTGGCGTTCTCTTGGGTGCTGTCGTAGTTCACCGGATTGCTGGCCACGTCCACCCGCAACTTGACCCCCTCGATGGTCAGTTGCACCGTCCACTTGTCCCCCTCCTGCTTGGTCGGGGTCCACTTGAAGAAGAACGACTGCGAGTGCTTCAGCTTCAGGTCGTTCCCGCCCGTCACCTTCACCGTCTGCTCCACGTCGGTGGAGACGAGCTGGAAGAACGGCTTGTTCGCCTCGAACTTCGGCTCGAACTTCTGCCCCTTGGCCACCGGGGCCGGGGTGGGCGGGACGGGCGGCTTGGGCGGGTCGTCCTTTTTCGGTTCCTGGGCGAACCCGAACCCGATGCCGGCGGCCAGCAGCACGGCCGCCGCGAGTGCGTTCCGAAGAGCCGTCACGTTCAATCCTCCGAGGGCGGCGGGGCCGCGTGGATCGATACAGTCTTACGGCGGCGCGAGGCGGGAAACAAGGCAGCCGCGGAAAAACCGGCGGGACCGGGCGAACCGGGTGGGGTATCATTTCATCGACCTGATACGACGACCCACACCGCCCGCCCCAACTCGCACGTGACCACCCGATGCCGCGCCCGCCTTCCCGCCGCCACCTGCTCCGCACCACCGCCAACGGGTTCGGCCTGCTCGCCCTCGCCGGCCTGTTGAAGGGGGCGGACAGCCGGGATCAACCCGGCCGCTCTTCAGCGTCGGCTCTCGCCCCGAAGACGCCGCACTTCGAGCCGAAGGCGAAGCGGGTCATCTTCGTGTTCATGCACGGCGGGCCGAGCCAAGTGGACACGTTCGACCCGAAGCCGCTGCTCACCAAGTTCGACGGGCAAGAGTTTCCGGGCACCAAGCCGCGGGTGCAGTTCGCCGCCACCGGCAAGCTGCTGAAGTCGCCGTGGGCGTTCAAGCCGGGCGGCAAGGCGGGCATTCAGGTGAGCGACCTGTTCCCCGAGGTGCGGAAGTTGGGCGACGAACTGTGCGTGGTGCGATCCATCCACGCCGACAACTCCGCACACGGCGGGGCACTCCTGCAACTGCACACGGGGTCGGACACGTTCGTGCGGCCGAGTATGGGCAGTTGGGTGGGGTACGGGCTGGGCACGGAGAACCAGAACCTGCCGGGGTTCGTCACCATCTGCCCGAGCTACGGTCACGGCGGGGTGCAGAACTGGAGCAGCGCGTTCCTGCCGGCCGACTTCCAGGGCACGCCCATCGGCAGCAGCGGGAGCAAGGCGAAGGAGTTGAAGATCGCCGACACGACGAGCGGCACGCCGGCCGACTTGCAGCGGATGCAACTGGACTTGCTCGGCGGCATGAACCGCGACTTCGCCGCCAAGACGCACGACCCGGCCGTCGAGGCCCGCATCCAGAGCTTCGAGTTGGCCTTCCGGATGCAGACCGAAGCGCCGAAGGTGATGGACCTGAGCGGCGAGAGCAAAGACACCCTCAAGCTGTACGGGGTGGACGAAGACCCGACGGACGACTTCGCCCGCCAGTGCCTGCTCGCACGCCGGTTCAGCGAGGCCGGCGTGCGGTTCGTGCAGGTCTCGCACAGCTACAAGTGGGACCAGCACGGCGACCTGAAGAAGGACCACGCCAAGAACGCGATGGAGGTGGACAAGCCCATCGCCGGGTTGCTGACCGACCTGAAACAGCGGGGGCTGCTGAAGGACACGCTCGTGTGGTGGGGCGGGGAGTTCGGCCGCACGCCGACCGCCCAGGGGGGCGACGGCCGCGACCACAACCCGCACGGGTTCAGCATGTGGTTCGCCGGCGGCGGCACGAAGGCCGGCAGCGTGTACGGGGCGACGGACGATTTCGGCTACTACGCCGTCGAGAACAAGGTGCATTTGCACGACCTGCACGCGACGATCCTGCACCTGATGGGCCTGGACCACGAGAAGCTGACGTACAAGCACGCCGGCCGCGACTTCCGCCTGACCGACGTGAAGGGCGTAGTGGTGAAGGGTATGATGGTCTGAACGCTACGAGGGAACGACATGACCCCGCGCACCGCAAAAGTGCCCGAGTTAAGGAACGGCGACCGCCTCACTGCGGACGAGTTCCGGCGACGGTACTTGAACCACTCAACCATCTACCGCGCCCAACTCATCGGCGGAGAGGTAATCATGCCGTCGCCCGTCACGTGGGAGGATCACGGGAGCCCTCACGTCGAAGCCGCCGGCTGGTTCGCCAACTACAAGGCGTACACCCCAGGCGTCGATGCCGGTGACAACGCAACTGTCCGGTTGGACGTCGAGAACGAGCCGCAACCTGACCTCGCCCTCATCATCCGCCCGGAGTGCGGGGGGCAGGTTGAGGTCGATGAGAACGGGTACATCGTCGGCGCGCCTGAACTGGTGTTCGAGATCGCCGCGAGTTCGGTCAGCATCGACATGAACCGCAAACTCGAAATGTATCGTCGCAACCGCGTGATCGAATACATCGTCTGGCGCACCGAAGACGAGGCGCTCGACTGGTTCACCCTCCGCCGCGGGCGGTTCGTGCCGCTCGCCCCGGACAAGGGCGACGGGCTGCTGAAGAGCGTCACCTTCCCCGGCCTGTGGCTGGACGCCCCGGCCCTCCTCCGCCGCGATCTGATGAGCGTGCTCACCGCCCTCACCCGCGGGGTGCAGTCGCCCGAGCACGCCAAGTTCGTGAAGAAGCTGGCCGGGCGGCGGCGATAGCCGGTTCCGTTCTTGCCGCCCCGCACGTTGGCGCTTAGTTTGTCCGCACCTGCCGGTTCTCTCTTCCCCGTTCCGCGAGACCCCTCCCATGCTCCGCCGTTCGTGGCTGCTACTGGCCGCGGTGGTGGCCGTCGCCCCCGCCGCCCGCGCCGACGTGAAGGTCCACCCCATCTTCTCCGACAACATGGTCCTCCAGCGGGATCAGGACACCGTCGTGTGGGGCACCGCCGAGGCCGGCGAGAAAGTGTCGGCCGAACTGTTCGACGGCAAGACCACGGTGGCGAAAGGCGAAGCGACCGCCGACGACAAGGGCCAGTGGGCCGTCACCCTGGCGAAGGGGGCGAAGCCGGGCACCAGCTACCGCATCGACGTGAAGGGCAAGAACACCGTCGCGTTCACCAACGTGGCCGTCGGTGACGTGTGGCTGTGCTCGGGCCAGTCGAACATGGAGTGGAAGCTGAGCGGGCTAAACAAGGCGGACGCGGCGAAGGGCACCACCGCCATGCAAGGGGCGGACGCGGCGAAGAAGGCGCTGAACGGGAACATCCGCCTGTTCACCGTGCCGAACAAGCCGACGTACGAACCGCAGGGCACGTTCGCCGTGTCCGCCACCGAGGGACTGTGGCTGCCGTGCGATGAGAAGAACGCGTTCAACTTCTCGGCCATCGGCTACTTCTTCGGCCGCGACATCCAGGCCACGCAGAAGGTGCCGGTCGGCCTCATCTCGTCGGATTGGGGCGGCACCATTTGCGAGGCGTGGTGCAGCCGCGGGGCGCTCGACGCCGTGCCCGAGCTGAAGTACTTCCACGAGAACCTGGACAAGACGCTGAAGGGGTTCGACCCCAAGAAGGCGGACGAGGACTTCAAGAAGGCGACCGAGAAGTACGACGCCGACCTGGTGGCGTGGAAGACGGCCGCGGACAAGGCGAAGGCCGACGGCAAGCCGGCCCCGGTTCAGCCGAAGAAGCCGGTGAAAGCGACATCCCAGCCGGGCGGCCCGAACGTGCCGAGCGTGCTGTACAACGGCATGATCGCCCCCATCTCCAAGTTCAAGATCAAGGGTGCCCTGTGGTATCAGGGCGAATCGAACGCCGGCCGTGCGGCCGAGTACTACACCCTGTTCCCGACGATGATCTCCGACTGGCGGAAGCAGTGGGGGTACGACTTCCCGTTCTTCGTGGTGCAACTGGCCCCGTTCCAGAACGGCAACTCGGCCGCCGCCCAGTACGCCGAAGTGCGGGACGCCCAGTTCCAGGCGAGCAAGAAGCTGAAGGGCGTCGGGTACGCCACGCTCTCCGACATCGGCAACGAGACCGACATTCACCCGCAAGCGAAGGAGCCGGTCGGCCAGCGGCTGGCGCTCTCCGCCCGCGCCATCGCCTACGGCGAGAAGATCGAGTGGAGCGGCCCGGTGTACAAGGGCATGAAGGCCGACGGCGGCAAGGTGGTGCTCACCTTCGACCACGTCGGCAAGGGGTTGACCAGCACCGGCGACACGCTGAGCGGGTTCACCGTGAGCGGCGAGGACGGGAAGTTCGTGCCGGCCGAGGCGAAGATCGTCGGCGAGACGGTGGAAGTGACCGCGAAGGGCGTGGACAAGCCGACCGCCGTGAGGTTCGGGTGGGTGAACTTCGCCAAGCCCGACCTGAACTTCGGCAACAAGGACGGCCTGCCGGCCGTGCCCTTCCGCACCGACGACTTCCCGCTGACGACGATCAAGAAGTAGTGCGGATGTCGGTCATCGGAGGCCCGACCGTGAGGGAGGGTGCCA
>JANNQE010000285.1:0-4752 GCA_031441625.1 Planctomycetia bacterium | reverse complement strand
CCGGTCACGGCGTTCCCGGTTCCAGGCCGTTCGGCTCACACCCCGGCCGCGACCACCCCGCACACGCCCGCCACCATCGCCCGCAGTTCCGGCTCTTCGATCCGGCTGATGGCCTCTTCCGGCGACACCCACTCGCGGGTCCGCTGGCCCTTCTCCGGCCAGGTGGTGCGGACCGAATCCACATTCAACACGAACACCTGCACGGCGTGCAACAGGCCGAGCTTCTCGTACTCGTAGGTGCCCACCGGGTGCGGCACCAACTGCCCGACCAGCCCGGCCTCCTCCCACGCCTCCGCGGCGGCGGCGTCGGCGGCCGACTGCTTCACCTCGATCCGCCCCTTCGGCAGCACCCACCGGCGGCCACTTCGGGATGTGACCATGCACACCAGTCCGCCCATGAGCGGGATCGCGGCGGCCTGGCGGACGACAGTCGGCATAGGCGACGGTGCCTCGCGGTGGTACTGGTAGGTACACCATACTACGTTCCGAAGGATAGGGGCGACTGGGTGGCGGCGGCGAGGCCAAATCGCCCGAATCCGCCCGCCCCAGACGATTCCGCCGACACCGCAGAGCCTCACCCCCATGACCCCACGCCTGACCGTCCGCGACCTGATGGACCCCGCCCCGGTGCTGGTGACGCCCGACCGCACCGTGGGCGAACTGTTGCCGCTGATGAACGACAGGCGGATCGGGTCGGTGCTGGTGGGGGACGAGTCGCACCGATTGCTCGGCATCTTCACCGAGCGCGACCTGCTGCGGCGAGTGGCCGACGCCGTGCCCGGCTGGCGGAACTACCCCGTCACCGACTGGATGACCCGCAACCCGCACACCGTCGCCCCGGACGTGGGGTGGGAAGACGCGGTGAACACCATGACCCGCCTGGGCGTGCGGCGGCTGCCGGTGGTGGACGGCGGGCGGGTGGTCGGGCTGCTGTCCACGCGGATGCTCATGGCCCGCCGGGCGGAGGTGCTGAACCAGCAGGTGGAGGCCCGCACGGCCGAGCTGCGGCAGGCGAACGACCAACTGATCGCCCGCGACCAGGAGGTGCTGTACAGCCTGCGGGCGGCCGGCAAGCTGCAAATGCAACTGATGCCGCACGCCGCCCCGGACTGGCCGGAGATGCGGTGGGCGGTCCACTACGCCCCGCTCGACCACCTGGGCGGCGACTACTACGACTTCGCCGAGCCGACACCCGACCACCTGGGCTTCCTGATCGCCGACGCGAGCGGGCACAGCGTGGCGGCGGCCATGGTGGCCGTACTCACCCGGTTCGCGTTCGCCGAGGTGAGCCGCGACACCACCAGTCCGGGGAAGGTGCTGGCCGCCCTCAACCAGCGGTTGCAGGGCATCACCGAGGAACGATTCGTGACCGCCTTCTACGGCGTGTTCGACCGCCGCACGCGGGTGCTGCGGTACGCCAGCGCCGGCCACCCGTACCCGCTGCGGTGGGAGGCGGCGACCGGGGCGGTGAAGCCGCTGGTCGCGCACGGCTTCCTGCTCGGAGTCATTCCCGACGAGGTGTACGCGGAGAAGGAGGTGACACTCGCGCCCGGTGACGCGGTCTGTTTCTTCACCGACGGGCTGGTGGAAGCGCGGAACGAGATCGGCGAACTGTTCGGCGAGGAGCGGGTGATGACCTGCCTGGCGCACACGGCGGCGGGGAACGGCGATTTGCTCGCCCAAGTGCTCGACTGCCAGCGGCGGTTCAGCTCGGGTGTGCCGCTGAGCGACGACCTGACCGCCGCCGTGTGTCGGCTGCCGGGCTGAGTGTTCTGCTCGCTCCGCGAGCGGCATTCCGGTTGCCGCTCGCGGAGCGAGCAGAACACTTCGTTACCCCTCACCACCCAAATCCGTGATGGCGTCCCGCCACGGGCGGGCGGGTTCGGAGCGGTCGCGGCGCGGGGGCGTGTGGTCAGACGCCCGCGACGGGTGGCCGCCGCCGAACGAGTCGGCGTGCAGGCTGTCCCGCAGTTCTTCGAGCAGGGCGAGGCGGTCGGCGGCGGGCCAGTGATCGATCCCGAGCTGTTGGAGCTTGTTCGACATGAGTGCCTCCGAAAGAAGGGGGGAGAGGCGCAGCCCGATTGTCGGGCGAGACGGGCAGGACTGCAATAACTTTTCCGCACGGAAGAACAAGTTCAAGTGGCAGGCGCGAAGCAACCGATACACACTTCCCATTTTCGCGCCGGATTCCACAGCCGCCGGCGGTACGGGCGGAACAGGCGGTCGCGGAAGGTGGGGGGCGGGGGCGGCGGAGGGGTCACGGCGTCGGCCCAGTGGCGGCGGGGGTGCAACGTCAGGATACGCACCCGCCCGCCGCGGATGGTTCTTTCCACCACCCCCCACCCCTCCGTGGAACCATTTCCGAATCGTAGAACCACCCATGCCGGCCAAGCACTTGCGGCGAATCTCGCGGTGCACGTGAATCACGGAAACCACCACGCCGCCCACTTGAACACCCCGCCGAATGTGCTGTAGAATCACCGCCATGTCGCCAGACCCCGTCACCATCACCTCCCCGCCCGACGCCACCCGCACCGGGGCCGGCGGCGCTCCGCTTCCGCCCGCCACCCCGCTCGACGCCCCGCCGGGGTTCACCCTCGACCGCGAGATCGGCGCCGGCGGCATGGGGGTGGTGTACCTCGCCCGCCAGCAGGGGCTGAACCGCCCGGTCGCACTCAAGACTGTCCGTGCGGGCACCACGCTGGATGCGCGGGCGCTCATCCGCTTCCTGGCCGAGGCCGAAGCCATCGCGAGCATCCGCCACCCGAACGTGGTGGAGGTGTACGCCTTCGGCGAGCACGCCGGCCGCCCGTACCTGGCCCTTGAGTATTGCCCTGGCGGCGACCTCACCACCGTCAGCAAGGCCGAGCAAACGCGCGACGCGAACTGGTTCCGCAGGACCGCCGACCTGATGGCGAAGATCGCCGACGGGGTGAACGCCGCCCACGCCCAGGGAATTGTTCACCGCGACCTGAAGCCGGCGAACGTGCTGCTGGCGAACAGCCCCGGTGAACCGGCGGCGTCAGCCGCCTGGGTGCCCAAGGTGACCGACTTCGGGCTGGCCAAGCGCGGGCTTGGCAGCGACCTGACGCACACGCAGGACGTGCTCGGCACGCCGGCGTACATGGCCCCGGAGCAGGCGAGCGGGCGGACCAAGTTCGTCGGCCCGGAGGCGGACGTGTGGGCGCTCGGCGTCATGCTGTACGAGTTGCTGAGCGGCACCCGCCCGTTCGACGGGTCGAACCCGCTGGAGGTGATGGCGGCGGTGGCGAAGGCGGACGTGCCGAAGGTGCGGGACCGCTTCCCGACGGTGCCGCGAGACTTGGCCCTGGTGACGCACAAGTGCCTGAGCGCCGACCCGCGGGACCGCTACCCGACCGCCGGGGCACTGGCGACGGACCTCCGCAACTGGCTCGACGGCAAGCCGGTGAGTGCGAGGCCAGCGGGGGTGATCGAATCGGCGGTGAAGTGGGTGAAGCGGAACAAGCGGGTGGCCCTCACCGGACTGGCCGTGCTGCTGACGATGGCCACCGCCACCGCCGTGTCCCTCGGCTTCGGCCTGGATGCGAACGAACAGCGAAAGCAGGCGAAGGCGGAGACCAAACGAGCGGAAGACGAGAAGCAAGCAGCCATCGACGCCCGCGAGGAGGCCGTGGCGGCGAACAGGAAGACCGAGCGGGCACTGGCGCGGGCCTCCGTCAGCAGCTTTCTCGCGAATCGATTTGCCGGGGAAGCCGAGAACAACTCAAGGCATTGGGAGTTGACGGAGACACGGCAGACAAACTTCAACCGGATGTTGCTCGAAGAGTTGGTTGGCAACGCTTCGCTCTCCGACGAAGAAGACTTGTTGTGCGCAGAACTCGTCCATAGTCTCGTCGGACTCGATCCGAAACAGAAGGAGGTGGTTGATCGGGTGCTCGGTGAGCGCATCCGCGACCCAAACACCCGGGCGAAATTGCGAGATTATCTGACTTGCACCGCCGCCCTGGAGGGGTACTGGGATGGGAGCGCTTCTGACCTCACGGAGCGGGTCGCGTCGCGATTCAAGCGGGACGACGTCACTTGCTACCTCATGGCGGATGCGTTGGCGGCGTGCGCTGACCGGACGCCGGAGCGTGCCCGTGAACTGGCCGAATTGATGATTGATCGGGTCTCAACGGATGATTTCAGCTACGTCTTGGACGCCAAACAGTTTCGCCTGATCATTCGCCTCCTGCCGTCAACGGAGGCAGAATCCTTAGCCACCCGTGCCATGGCACGTGTCCAGCAGCAATTCAAGGAGTTGAACTCGGTTGTCGGCGTCCGCAGATGGGAGTTGAAGAACTACTTCGCTGATTCGGCGGGTTGTTTTCCACCCGCCGAGCGTGAGCGCGTGTTGGAAGAGTTAACCGAGTCGTACCTTGCTGACTACAGGAAAATCAGCGATCCACAGGTACGGGTAAATTTCGCCCACCGTATCAATGATTACTGCGACGTGGTTTCACACGCCAGTGCGACGAAATTCGCCTCGTTGGTGATTCCCGATTTGTTGAAAGTTTCCGTTGGCGACAGCCTCTTAACGAATGGCGGCTACGTGGTCCTGAAACTCGCCCGCTGGCTCCCTCCCAACAAGGGGTGCAATCGCCCTGATCCTGCGAACTCCAGCGTGATTCCGGTGTTGGCGTGGTGAACGGTGCATGAACTTGGGTGTTGGCGCACGGGACTTGTCGCTGGACGCGGATTTCCGCAAACCCGTGGTACACCCGCCGCCCA
>JANNQE010000284.1:0-12434 GCA_031441625.1 Planctomycetia bacterium | reverse complement strand
CGTCACTTTCACCAGCTTCACCTCGAAGATGAGCGTGCTGTTCGGCGGGATGCTGCCGGTGCCACTGCTGCCGTAGCCCAGCTCGGGCGGGATGCGGAAGCGGCGGATGCCGCCGGGGGCCATCCCTTGCAGCCCCTCGCGGAAGCCGGCGATCAGCCCGTTCGGGTCGAACCCGGCCGGCTGGCCGGCGGTGCGGGCGGAGTCGAACACCGTGCCGTCGGTCAGCCAGCCGGTGTAGAACACCTCCACGCGGGTGGTCTCGGCGGTGACGGCCGCCCCGCCGCCGGTCTGGATGTCCCAGGTGGCCAGCCCGGAGCCGGTGGGCACGAAGTTGGCGTCGTTCACGTCCGGCACGGTGTTCGTCATGCCGGCGTCGGTGCGGATCGACCGCACGGTGAGCGGGGTGGCGATCGTGTTCCCCTGCCCGTCGGCGTCGGTGGCCACGTCCGCCGGCACGCTCACCGTCACGGTTCCGTCGGCCTCGGGCGTCACGTCGAAGGTGAACACCGTGTTGTCGGCGGTGGCCAGGTTCGACGGGGTGCCGTTGGTCACGCCCAGGTCGTTCAACTCGAACCCGCTCACCGCCTCGCTGAACGCCAGGGTGATGGGGATGGGAGAGGCGGCCGTCGTCTCGCCGGCCGAGCTGCCCAGGGTGGCCGTCGGCGGGGCGACCACCGGCGGGGGGGAGACGACCGGCGGGAGCGGGCCGCTCAGCACCGACTCGAACGTGCGGTAGCCGACCGACTTGGCGAACGAGCTGCCGTCGGTGGCGAACGTGTCGGTGCCCTCGCCGCCGGCGAACCGCGTCCGCCCGCGGACGTTCGACCCGATCACTTCGAGCGTGTCGTCGCCCGCTTCCAGTTCGATCACCACCGTCTTGCGGAAGGTGCTGTTCACCACCCGCACGGTGTCGGCCGCGTCCCCGGTGACGACCTCCCCGCCCCCGCGACTGGTCACGCTCTGGAGCGTCACCACGTCCTCTCCGCCGCCGCTGAACACGCCGATGTAGTGGCGGTTCTGCACCCCGTCGAGGAGCACGGTGTCCTCCCCGTCGCCGGTGCGGACGACGATCCCGCGGGTGATGTCGCCGAGGAACAGGCCGCCCGCCTGCCCGTTGATGGTGGTGTCGGCGTCGCCCGGCCGCACGGCCACGCTCCGCCAGCCGGTGCCGGCGACGACGACCGAGTTCGCGGCGGAGTCGCCGTCCACGAACAGGGTGCCGGCGATCACCTGGGCGGAGACGTTGCCGGCCGGGTTGGTGCGGCTTTCCAGCGGGAGCAGATTCGGGCGGAAACGGGTCGGCGAGCGCATCGGCACCTCCACGGCGGGGTGAACACTGGATCGACCGGCGACGGGTCGGGGCATCACCCGACGCGGGCGGCACGGGCCACCCGGCGGGAAAGCTTAGCAGACATTACCCGTTGTAACGGTGGAAGCGATGACGGGGACGGGGCGGGCGGAAGAAATGTGCGGGCGGACGGGCGGCGGGGTGGGGTTGTAGCGACCCTGGAACCGGGAACGGAGCGACCGGGTGGGTTTCATTCTCACCCGGTCACTCTGTTCCCGGTTCCAGTTCAGTCGGTCACTGCGTTCCCGGTTCCAGTCACTTGTCCTTCCGCTTGCTCAGCATCTCCCGCAGTTTGGCCGTGTCGAACTCGGCCTTCTCGAACTCGTCCTTGGTCAGCTTGCCGTCGCTGTCGGCGTCCAGCTTGTCGAACATCTTGCCGATGAGCTGCCCGCCAACCTTCTCCAGCAGGTCGGCCGCCTTCCCGCCCTTGTCGGCCGCCTTCACCTTCATCTTGTCGAACATCTTCTCCATCCCCTTCGTGAACTCGTCCTTCGTCACCTTGCCGTCGCCGTCGGCATCCATGGTGCCGAACAGCTTGGCCTTGTCGATCTTCCCGGCCTTGGCGTCGGGCTTCTTCTCTTCGGGTTTCTTCTCCTCGACCGGCTTCTTCTCGTCTTCGGCGAACGCGACCGGGGCGGCGAGGAACAGGGCGGCGGCGGTCAGGGCCAGCAGGCGGAACATGGGTTTCCCCTTCGGGTGGAGTGGTCGAGACGGGGGGGTGAACACACAGAGGCGGGCGGCATTACAGGCGGGGTTCAGTTCGGGACGACCTCACCCCCCCGGCCCCTCTCCGAGCGGAGAGGGGGTGTTCAATGTGCAGAGGTTCAATCACCTCGGCAGACCACCCCGTCGCGTTGTCGTCTTGAACACCCCCTCTCCCCTGGGAGAGGGGGACGGGGGGTGAGGTCTCTTGGCTCACCCCGCCGCGTCCGGGTCGAAATCGGGGCGGTTGGCGGCGAACCCCTGCCGCACCCGCGGGCGGAACAGCACGAACAGGCCGTAGATGCCGATGGGTGCCCCGACGAACCACCACGGTCCGGCCCCCGAAATCACCAGCACGCACCCCATGACGCACAGCGGGTACATCTTCGCCCGCTGCATCCACAGCCCGGCGACGAACGTGAGCACCCCCGACACGAGCAGATAGAGGCCGACGGCCAACCCCCACAGACCGTCCAACCGCCCCGGCTGGGAGGCGATCATGTTGAGCCCGATGACCAGACCGATGAGACCCGCGCCGGCGTTGATCACTCCCAGGTAGCACAACCCGAGCGCCGGCACGCCGACTTGATGGACGGCGTGGTTGACCAGATCTTCCGCCGAATACCGGCTCTCCCGCATTCGGCGGATTTCGCGGCGGGTCATCGGGCGGCGCCCGGGCGGCGCGCCACACGACGGGCAGTCACCCGGCACGCCCTCGTCGGCCGGCCGTTCCGCCCCACACTTGTCGCAAGACTCGCCGGACATGGGCACCCCGCTGTCTCACTCCCCGCGGGCGGGCGGGTGGGCCGGCGTGATGCTGGCGTCGTACTTCTTGTCCCGCATCCCCTGGTGGCACTTCAGGCAGGTGCCGGTCAGTTCGTGATACGCCACCATCACCCCGTCCATGTTCTTGTCCCGAGCCTTCGTGCCCACCGCCTCGCCCGCCCGCTTGAACAGCTTCACCTGGAAGGTGTACTCCTCCCCCTTGTAGGCGTTCAGGAAGTCGGTCGCCCGCAGCAGCCGCACCAGGTCGTCGGACGCGGTCGAGATCTTGTCGTAGTCGTTGACCGCGATGCCTTCGAGGATGGTCTGCGTGAACTTCAGTTTGGCCGCCATCACCTCCTTCTTGGTCGGCAGCTTGGGCGGGTCTTTGGCCGGCGGGTCGGCCGGCTTGTCGGCCCAGCCCGCGCCCGCGGTCAGCAGGCCGACGCCCGCCAGCAGGGCGATTCGCAGTACGTGTCGCATGTTCGTACCTCCAGGAGGGCGGGGTCAGACGGGGGCGTCCGGGTCGTACCCGGGGCGGTTGGCGGCGAACCCCTTCTTCACCCGCGGGTCGTTCAGCTTGGTCAGCCCCATGATGCCGAAGATGACGCCCAGGACGCAGCACGGGCTGACGCCGGGGATGAGTACCGTGACACACGCCACCAGGCACACCCCGTACAGCTTCGCCTGTTGTAACTGTATTCCGGCGTACACCCAGAACGCCCCCGCCGCCAGCGAATACACCCCGTACCCGATCCACAAATAGGTCTCTGCGTCGGCCGTCCCGTCGGCCACCCAGAAGAGCATACTCCCGGCTCGAACCAGCCCCATCAAGATGCTGAGCGAACCCACCACGATCAGCCCGGTGCCCGGCCCGGTGCATTCCGTCTGGGCGTCGCGGACGAGCGCCTTGGGCGACTCGTCGTGCTCGCGGTACGGCCACGACCGCCGGCGGTGGCCGCGGTCGTTGTAGTCGTCGTACGGGTCGCGGCGGTGGTCGTCGTAGGCACTGCGGCGCGGGGGCGGGCCGCCGGCGGAGCGCCACGGCGGTTCGTCGGCGGTGTGCAGGGGCGGCGGTGTGAGGAAGGGTCGGTCGCACAGCGGGCACACGAGGCGGTGGCCCAGGTCATCGACCGCCACCGTGATCCGCTCGCCGCACTCCGGGCAGGCGATCACCCGCGTGTCGGGAGCGGGTTCAACGGCGGGCGGCGGTTCGGGAGGCGGAGGGGGAGCCGGCGGCGGGGCGGCGGTGAACTGCGCCCGGCACGCCGGGCACTCGACCAACTGGCCGACGTCGTCAGCGTCCAGGTCCAGTTCGGCGGCGCACTGCGGGCAGGGGGCGACGGGCACGGGGAATCTCCCGTTCGACCGACTTGGTGGGCGTGGATCAGGGGGCGACCCCACGCGCTGCCCCCTTGCGGGCCGGGTTCGCCAGGGCGCTTCAAGTCGTCACGGCCGCCAAACCCTCGACGGTCAGCAGGCCGTCGGGCAGGGGGGCCGGCTCCAGGTCGGTGAAGAACTCCACCTTGCCGGTGCTCACGTCGTACATGGCACCCACCACCGCGATGCTGCCGTCGCCCGCCAGTCGGCGGAGGGTGTCGCTCGTGTCGGTCACGTCCTGCACCGTCTTCAGCACGTTCCGCCGGGCCACCTCGTCGATGCACTTCTGCTGGTCGGCTTCACTGCGGGTGCCGTAGTCTTCGACGAGCGGCAGGGCGGAGGTCCGCACCTGGTCGAGCACCGGGGCCAGGTGTTTCAGGTCGGTGGGGGTGCCCTGCCCGCTGGCGGTCAACTCGACGGCCGCCCGCACCGCCCCGCAGTTGGTGTGCCCGAGCACCACCACCAGCTTGGCCCCGGCCACGGCGGTGGCGTACTCCATGCTGCCGACGATCTTGGTGCCGCTCACGTTGCCGGCGATGCGGATGACGAACACGTCGCCCAGCCCCTGGTCGAACAGCAGCTCGGCCGGCGAGCGGCTGTCGATGCAGGTGAGCAGGACGGCCATCGGGTGCTGGCCGGCGGCGGTCGCCAGCACCTGCCGGCCCAGGTCTCGGGACAGGCGGCGGCCGCTCAGGAACCGCTCGTTCCCATCCTTCAGCACCCGCAGCACGTGGGCGGGGGTGAGGGCGTTCTGCACCTCGCGGCTGGTGTAGTCGATGAACAGGGTGCGGTCGGCCAGTTGCGGGTACTTCTCCTTGAACCCCCGCAGGCTCACCCGCACCCCGCGGGCCGGGGCGGTGGCGGTGTGGTACTCGGTGATCAGGTCGGAGATGTCCGGGTCGATGTAGTCGGTGCTGGTGGCGTCGAGCAGCAGGTGCCCGCCGGCCGGCACCTCGTCCAGCGCCTTGGACAGGGCGGCGCGGTTGAGGAAGCTCACCTGGTTGGCCAGGTTGATCCGCACCACCTGCCCGCCCAGGTGCGTTTCCACCACCCGCTCCATCGGCCGCCGCATGTTGCTCCGCAGGATGAACGCCAGGCTGAACGCCAGCCCGATGAGCACGCCGATGAGCAGGTCGGTGAACACGATGGCCAGCACGGTGACGGCGAACGGCAGGAACTGCTGCCACCCCTCCTTCCACATCTTCTTCCACAGCTTCAGGCTGGTCAGCTTCATCCCCGTCACGATCAGGATGGCGGCCAGGCACGACAGCGGGATCTTGTTCAGGGCGGCGGCGGCGAACACCACGCACACGCACAGCAAAATGCCGTGCCAGATGGCGCTCAGCTTGGTCTTCCCGCCGGCGTTGATGTTCACCGAACTGCGGACGATGACGGACGTGACCGGCAGGCCGCCGATCAGCCCGCACACCACGTTGCCGATCCCCTGCGCCCACAGTTCGCGGCTGCTCGGGCTGTCCCGCCGCTTCGGGTCGATCTTGTCCACCGCCTCCAGGTTAAGGAGCGTTTCGAGGGACGCCACCGCCGCGATCACCACCGCCGCCATGTACACCGCCGGGTTGTTCCACTGGCTCCAGTCCGGGAAGCGGAACTGGCCGAACACGTCCATCGGCCGGTCGATCTTCACCTGCACCAGGTGCGAGCTTTCCACCTCCCACGGCACGCCCGTGTTCCACTTCATCCAGCGGAAGAACTCGGCCAGGGCCACCCCCCACAGCACCACCACCAGCGGGGCGGGGACGAGCGACGTCTTCAGGATTTTCACCCGCTCCCACACCAGCATGAGGGCGACGGAGAACACGCCGATGAACAAGGCCCCCGGCTGGAAGTCGTCGAGGGCGGCGAGCAGTTCGGAGAACGGGGTCTCGTGGTCGGTCTGGAAGAAGGCGAAGTCCCCTTCCGGATCCTTGTCGTGCCCGACCAGGTGGGGCAACTGCTTCAGGATGAGGATGACGCCGATGGCGGCCAGCAGGCCGTTGATGACGGCCGACGGCACGTACCGGGCGAGGAAGCCGGCCTTCAGGATGCCGAGGACGATCTGGATCAAGCCGGCCAGGAAGACGGCGAGCAGGAACGTCTGGAACGAGCCGAGGTGGAGTACCTGGGCGGCGACCACGGCCGTCAGGCCGGCGGCCGGCCCGCTCACGCTGGTGTGCGACCCGCTGAGCACGCCGACCAGGATGCCGCCGACGATGCCGGCGATCAGGCCGGCGAAGATGGGCACGTTCTTGTCGTCCGGCAGGGGTTCCGTGGCGTGCGCCGTACTCGTCGCGCCGGGCAGCCCGTGCCCCTGGGCCTTCGGGTCGGCCTTCGACGCCAGCGCCACCCCCAGGCACAGCGGCAGCGCGACCAGGAACACCACCAGCCCGGACACCAGATCCCGCGGCAGCGTGCGGGCGAGTGGTTCCTTCGTCGAATTCATGACGGCGCGTCCTCGGGGCGATTGCGGCCGTTATACGGCCCGGACGCGGGCGGCACCAACGGGAATCGGACGGCGCGTGCCGCTGGATGTCGGCACGGCACCACACCCGCCGGGTTCGCTCCACGAACTCCGGCGACCTCCCCACACGGGGGGAGGTTGGAGCCGTAAGACTTGTCGAGTGGGTGGCAGGAGGGGAACGCAATCACCACACCTCCCCCCTTGGGGGGGGTCGGTTCGGGTGGCGGAGCCACCGAACCGGGTGGGGCGTTCGCCCCACCCGCCGCGCACTCATGAGGCGATGGCCGACACCGGGGCGACCTCGGCCGGTCGGCCTTCGCCGTCGCCGGCCGGCCCACCACTGCCCGGCAGCCCGGCCTTCGGCTTGCCTTCGCCGAAGATGAGCAGGAGCGGGCTGGCGATGTAGATGCTGCTGTACGTGCCCACGATCACGCCCATCACCATCACGAACGCGAACAGGTGGACCCCCTCCCCGCCCCAGATGTACAGCACCAGCACCACCAGGAACACGGTCAGGGCGGCCAGGATGGTGCGGCTGAGCGTCTGGTTCACGCTGTCGTTAATCATCTGGGCGGTCAGGATGGGGTTCTTGCCCCGCACCTCGCGGATGCGGTCGAACACCACGATGGTGTCGTTCACCGAGTACCCGACCAGGGTCAGGAGGGCGGCCACCGACGTCATGTCGATCTTGAAGTCGGACAGGCCGAGCAGGCGGCCGAACATGGTGTCCTGCACGAAGTGGCAGGCGGCGATGCACCCGAGGGTGAAGCACAGGTCGTGGATCAGGCAGATGACGGCGGCCAGGCCGAACTGCCAACTGCCGAACCGGAACCACAGGTAGATGAGGATGACCACCCACGAGAACAGGATGGCCTTGAAGGCGTCGTCGCGGGCCTTCTCGGACATGCCCGCGCCGACCGACGACAACTGGGTGGGCACCGGCCGGCCCTTGAAGGCGTCCACCGCCTTCGTCAGAGTCTCGCCCATGAACCCCTTGGCCAGGTCCGTCTTGGCCGGGTTGACGAACAGCCCTTCCACCGAGTTCATCTTGCTGAAGTCGACGCTCAGGGTGGTGTACCGCTTGTCGGCGGCCTCGGCGGCGGCGGCCGTCGGGTCGGCGGACGGCACGCCGGTCACGCCCACCTCCTCCGCCTCGTCCGGCAGGTTGCCCGTCTTCAGCGCCCGCACCACGAAGTCGCGGAAGTACGCCGGCGACACGCCCTCCCCCTTCGCCGCGTCGAGCGGGGTGCCGTCCGTCCGCTCGAACGACACGGCCACGGTGGTGCCGCCGACGGCGAACGGCTTCGCCCGCGCCGACGCCAGCAGCGGCTCGCCCCCGTCCCGCAGCAGGCGGTCGAGGGCCACCTGCACCACCTCCTTCTCCTTCTCGATGGTGCTGACGGTGAACGCGCGGAGCTTGCCGGCCGGCACGCCTTGCTCGCGGCTGTTGCTGGTGCCGACGGAGTAGTCGGGCAGGCGCGACAGGCGCTCCTTCAGGTTTTTCAGTTGGTCGGCCTCGGTCGCCCCCTTCGGCGGCTGGGTGAGCGACACCTGCGTGGCGGTGCCGTCGGCGTAGGTCACGTCGTACATGAGCACCTTGCCCGCCTGGGTGTTGCGGGTCACGTCGGCCACCGCCAATTGCTTCGTCTGCCGCTCCTCGCTCAGCAACTGCTGCACCTCTGACAGGCTCTTCTCCTTGCCCTCGGCCAGCCGCCCGCCGTACTCCGTCCCGCCGGTGAAGTGGATGCTCAGCACCCGCTCGCCGCGGGCCAGGAAGAGGGCCAGCCCGGCCACCGTCAGGAAGGCCGTCAGGGCGAACATCTGGTTGCGGATCTTCATGAAGTTGAACGCCGGGCGGGCGAACAGCTTGAGCATCTTCAGTTGCGTCAGCCACTTCTTGTGCATCCAGAAGTCGAACATCAGGCGGGTGATGAACAGGGAGGTGAACAGGCTGATGATCAGGCCGACGGTGAGGGACACGCTGAACCCCTTCAGTTCGGCGTTCCCGAAGGCGTACAGGACGATGGCCGTGAAGATGCTCGTCAGGTGGGTGTCGATGATGGTCGGCAGCGCCCGGTCGTACCCGTTGCGGATGGCGGCGGCCAGGGTGGCCCCCTTCTCCCGCTCCTCCCGCAGTCGCTCATAAATGAGCACGTTGGCGTCCACCGCCATGCCCAGCATGAGGACGATGCCGGCCAGCCCGGGCAGGGTGAAGGCGGCGCTCATGACCACCATGAAGCCGACGGTGAGCAGCAGGTTGACGAACAGGGCGACGCACGCCACGAACCCGGCGAAGCGGTAGTACACGACCATGAACAGGAGGACGGCGGCGAACGAGGCGACGACGGCGATCAGCCCGTTGCGGATGTTGTCCTCGCCCAGGGTGGGCGGGATGGTCTGGTTGCCCACCGGCTCGGGGTCGAGTTCGGCGTTCAGGTTGCCCGACTTGAGGATGGTCACCAGTTGGGTGGCGCTCTTGGCGTCGAAGTTGCCCGAGATGACGCCGCGGCCGTTCAGCGGCTCGTTCAGTTGCGGGAAGGACACCAGCTTGCCGTCCATGATGATGGCCATCTGGCGGTGGAAGCCGGACTCCTTGTTCCGCTTGGTCAGCTCGTAGAACCGCTTGCCGCCGGCCAGGAAGTCGAACTCGACGACCGGCCCCTTCTGCGGGTCGTTCCCGTAGGTCGCGCTCACCTTCACGTCGTCCACCACCTTGAGCGCGTCCACGTCCGACTTGCGGGTGAGGATGAAGTACTCGACCGCCTTGCCGGCCTCGTCGCGGGTGGCCTTCTGCTTGGCGAACGTGCGGTTGTACAGCACGTGGGAGGTGTCGTCCTTCCGCTCGTCGCGGGACACGTACGGCTTGCCCCGCAGGGTCGCCATGTAGTCGTAGAAGTGGGTGGTGGTCGGCTTGCCGTCGTCCGTCTTGGCCGGCTTGCCCTTCCCCTCGAACCGCTGGCTCAGGCCCATCGACTCCCGCTCCTCCTTGCCCAACTCCACCCACTCGTACGTCACCTGGACCTCCTCGTCGCCGGCCGCCTTCACGCCGAACGTGCCGGCCGGCCCCGTCGGGGGCACCCCCTTCCGGGCCGCCTCGTCCAACTCCGACTGGTTGTTCGCGTTCGTCAGGTAGGCGAGCGCCGCCTCCACCCCGCGGCCGTCGTCCTTCAAGTTGGCCACGATGCGGAACTCGAGCACGCCCGTCTGCTTCACCTTCTGCTGCACGTCGTTCACGAACTCCCCGGTCGCCTTCTGCTTCCCGCCCGCCCCGCCGACGAACGGCAGGATGATCTCCACCTTGTTCCGGTCCACCGGCCGGACGGTGACGTTCAACAAGTCGTTCTCGTCGATCCGCATCTTCAGCTTGTCGGCCATCTCCTTGATGTCCTTCTCCTCCAACTCGCCCGACTTCACCTGATAAATCAGGCTGGTGCCGCCGGCCAGGTCGATGCCCCGGCGGAACTGCGGCTTCCACCCGTCCGGGGCCGCCGCCGCCCGCGCCGTCTTCTCCCGCGCCACCGCGTCCGCCAGTTGCTGCTTCTTCTCGGGCGGGAAGTCCACCTTGTTCGCGGCGGCGCTCGCCTCTTCTTGTTGGAGGGGGATGAGGGCGGCGACGGCCGCGCTCAGATCCACGACCGCCTTCTCGCGGGCCTCGGCGCGGGCCGCCGCCTCCGCCTGGGCAGTTGGCGACTCCTCGTACAGCGCCCAGCCGATGAACCCGGCGGCCAACACGGTGGGCACCAGGCAGAGGATCAACCCGCGGAGGAAGTTGCGGCGCATGTCAGGTCCGTTCCGTAAGGCGAATCCGAGCGTGGGCCGTGAGGCCCATGAGCGTGACACTCATGGGCCTCACGACCCACGCTCGGGGTGATTCCGGGTGGGTTTCTTAGCTCTTGGCCGGTTCGGTGGTGGTGGCCGGGGCGGTCTCGTCCACCACGCTGGCGACGGCCGAGCGGAGCACCCGCAGTTTGGTGTCGTCCGACTTGATGACGATCTCGTCCTCGCCGTCCTTGATGGTCACGATCTTGCCCACGATGCCGCTGTTCAGCACCACTTTCGCGCCGGGCTTCATCGACGCCATCCGGGCCGCCTCCTCCCGCTTCCGCCGCCGCTGCGCGGGCAGCATTACCACCAGGAAGAACAGCGCCAATAGGATGATCGGCGCGAAGCTCATGATCCCGCCGCCGAACAGCCCGCCGCCCGCCGGGGCGGCACCATCGACCGGCTTGTCGGTCTTGGTCGCGTCGGCCTGCGGCTCGGTCTTGGCAGGGTCGGCCTGAGCAAACACGGGGAGGAACTTCACGGGTGCAGTCTCTGTTGTAAAATCGGAACGCGCATCTTAGAGCGGTGGTGCGGACACGGCAAGGCGACCTCTACGAGCCGCGACCGCGAGGGAGCGGATCAATCAATCCCCGCTCCCTTGCGGTCGCGGCTCGTGTGCGCCCAACTCGGCCAGCGCCGCCGCCGCGAACTCGCCGTACCGCCCCTCCACGACCGCCGCCCGCGCCTGCCGCATCAGGTCCAGGTAGAACGCGATGTTGTGCAGGCTGAGCAGGGTCGGCCCGAGCATCTCGTCGGCGGCGAACAGGTGGTGCAGGTACGCCCGGCTGTAGTGCGCGCAGCAGTAACAGGCGCAATCGGACGCGAGCGGGGCGGGATCTCGCCGGTGCTTTGCGTTCCGCATTCTGACTCGGCCGGAACTGGTGAACGCGAGCGCGTTCCGCCCGCTGCGGGTGGGCATCACGCAGTCGAACATGTCCAGACCCGCCCCGACCGCGATGATCAAATCCTCTGGCCGGCCGACGCCCATCAGGTAGCGGGGCTTGTGGCTCGGCAGCAGGGCGGCACACGCCGGCAGCGCGGCGTGCATCTTCTCCGGCGCTTCGCCCACGCTGAACCCGCCGAGGGCGTAGCCGGGGAAGTCCATCGGCACCAGCGCCGCCGCACACTCCGCCCGCAGGTCCACGTCCAGCCCGCCCTGCACGATGGCGAACTGCGCCTGCCGCGGGTGCGTGTGGTGCCGCTTGCACCGCTCCGCCCACAGGATGCTGCGGCGCACGGCGTTGCGAATGACGGCCGGGTCGCCGTCCGCCGGCGGGCACTCGTCGAGCACCATCGCAATATCGGAGCCGAGGTTCTGTTGAATCTCGACCGCCTTTTCGGGCGTCAGTTCCAGCGGCGAGCCGTCGAGGTGGCTTTTGAACTGTGCCCCGTGGTCGGTGATCTTCCGCTCCTCCGCGAGGCTGAACACCTGATACCCGCCGCTGTCGGTGAGGATGGGGCCGGGCCAGTTCATGAACGGGTGCAGCCCGCCGAGGTCACGAATCAGTTCGTCGCCGGGACGAAGCGTGAGGTGGTAGGTGTTGCCGAGGATGATCTGCGCGCCGCACGCCGCCACCATCTCCGGCGTCAGCCCCTTCACGGAGGCCTGCGTGCCGACGGGCATGAAGACGGGCGTTTCGATCACCCCGTGCGGGGTGGTGAGGGTGCCGGCACGGGCGGGACCGTCGGTGGCGTCGAGGCGGAAAGTGATGGCCATTCGGACAGAGTATCAGTCGGCCCGCGGATGACGCGACTTCGGGGGTGTGCGTCGCGGGAGTTGGTGGGATCGGGCGTACCGTGTCGCCGCGAAGCGGCCGTCGTTGGTAGCCCAGGGCGGAAGCCCTGGGGAATAGGGCGAATGAGGCCCCGCCCCGAAGGGGGCGGCGGGGGGGGGCCCGGGCCCGAGGGGGGGGGGGGGGGGGGGGGGGGCCGGGGCCCGGGGGTGCCCCCAGGGGGGGGCCC